>DASUNK010000230.1:0-13944 GCA_036277195.1 Longimicrobiaceae bacterium
TGGCCGCGATGGCCGCCGCCCACACCCACCGCACCGGGAGGCGGTAGAGCTGGAGCGCCCGCTCCAGCGCGGCGGCGCCCGCGGCGGCGAGCGCGCCCAGCAGCACGCAGTACAGCATCCAGTCGAGCATCGTCGGTCAGCGCTTCAGGCGGAACCAGAGCACCCCGGACGCTTCGTCCAGTCCCAGCGACCTGCCCTTGATCACCTCCACGTCCTCGATGGCGTCGGCCCATCCGCCGTCGAACGGCTCAACGGGGAACTGGCCGGTCCTCACTACCTGGCCGCTCGGGTCCACCACGAACCAGATCGGCCGGTCGGCCGGGATGCCGGCGCGGAGGGCGGAGGGATGGTGGCGCTCCAGCGCGGCGCGGACGGCGGCCGCCTGCACGGGGGCCGGCCTCGCACCTCCGTCCTGCATCCGGCGCATGGGGAGCGAGGAGGGCGGAGCCTCCACGAAGCCGTCCTTGAGCTGCACGAGCACCACGCGCACCTCGCTCGGCCCCAGCTCACCCGGCTTCAGCCTGGAGACCTCGATGCTGGCGATGGCGTTCGGGTCCACGCGCTCCAGCCTCCCCACCTGCCGGCCGGCGGCCCGGCCGACGGAGGTGCGGATCGCCACCCGCGCCGGCCCCGTGGGTGGGGCGTCCCTCGGGCGGGAGTCGCGCGGAAGCGCGTGGATGGTGCGCGGAACCCCCGCGATGACGCGCGCCTCCAGCACGCGACCCTTGCCGTCCACCAGGAAGCTGAGCGAGCTCCCCTCCTCCAGTCCTCGCGCCAGCACGTCGGGGAAGTGTTGGCGCACCAGCTCGCGGACCTTCTCCGGCGCGACGGGAACCTCGCCCTCGGCGTCGGGCTCGCGCAGCAGCGCGTCGACGGTGCCGATGGGGGTCACGCTGGTGGGATGCGGCGTCTCGCAGGCGCCGACGACCAGCAGCACGGCGGCTCCGCCCAGCACGGCGGCATGGAGCCGGGATGCACGGACACGATGTCGGGTCATGATGCGGATTCTCCTTTCGAGGAACGAGACGGGCTCCGAGAACGCCGCCGCGGCCAGCCCCATTCCGCCCGAGGCGCGGCGGCCCACCTCGAGCAGCAGGCGCCCGTAGGCGTGCACGTCGCCGCGGCGGCGGAGCACGCGGGCGTCGCAGTCCACCTCCACCGCCAGGCGCAGCCGGCGGAGCTGCCACCAGAGCGCCGGGTTCCAGGGCGCCAGCGCCACCGCCGCCAGCGCGGCCAGCAGCAGCCGCGGGTCGCCGGCGCGCAGGTGCTCCTGCTCGTGGGCGATCATCAGCTCGCGCACGGCGGGGTCGGCCTCGCGCACCACCCACTCGGGGAGGACGACGGCGCCGCGGACGAAGCCCACCACGGCCGGCCCCGCGTCCGGCGCCACCAGCACCGGCGCGCCGTCCACCACGTCCGCGCGCCAGCGGCGGCGGCGGCGGGCCAGCAGCACCCCCGCGCCGGCCAGCCAGGCCAGCACCCCGGCCGAGGCCGCCGCCCACCCGGCCAGCAGCGGCACATCCAGCGCGGCGGCGGAGGGGCCGGCACGGCGTGGCCGCACCTCCAGCGGTGCTGCGGGGGTCCCGACCGTGACTGCAGGACCAGCCACGCGCTTGGGGAGAAGCGGCGCCGGCCGGGAGCCCGCTTCCACCGCGATCGCGGCGGCGACGGGGAGCGCGGCGGAGACGAGGAGGGCCGCCAGCCAGGGCCAGCGCGTGGGCCGTGCGAACGCGGCCAGCGCGCGCTCCAGCGCCAGCGCGGCCAGCGCGGCCAGGAGCGAGACGGCCAGGGCGTAGCCCATCCACGCGGCGGTCATTCGCCCTCCTCCTGCTCCAGCCGCTCCTCCAGCAGCCGGCGCATGCGCCGCAGCTCCTCGTCGCTCAGGCCGCGGTCGGACACCAGGTGTGTCAGCAGCAGCTCGGGCGAGCCCTTGAACAGCTTGCGCGTGAGCCGCCGCAGCACGCTGGCGCCCGCCTGCTGGCGCTCCACCAGCGGGTGGTAGCGGTACGCCTTCCCCTCCTCCGCGTGGTCCACGTACCCCTTCTCCTCCAGGGTGCGCAGCACGGTGAGGACGGTGGTGTAGGCCAGGTCGTCGGCCAGGCGGTCGCGCACCTCGGCGACGGTGGCGCCGCCCAGGTCCCAGAGCACCGCCATCACGTCCATCTCGCGGTCCGTGAACGAGATCTCCATGGGATCCAAGTGCGAAAGTGCGAAGTGCGAAGTGCGAAGTGCGCCGCGTCTCGACCGGCCGTTGCGCGTTCATCTACTAACGTCCTAGTAGATGATACCGTGACGGTCTCCGGCTGTCAACTATTTCTTTAGTAGGGGATGAGACGGGGTGCCGCACGATCCTTGCGCGTGCCCGCGCGCGGCCGGCGGGACATCAACGGACGGAAACGGAGGAGGGGAGACGATGCGAGCGAGGACCGTGCTGGCGATGGCGGTGCTGGCGGGGTGTACCCCGGGGGCGCGGATGGCGGTGGAGGACGCCGCGGGGTTCAACGTGCAGCTGGTGAACGCGCAGGGCGAGCCGGTGGGCACGCTGCGGGTGACGCCGCACGACGACGGGTCGTTCCTGGCGCTGAGCATGGCGCGGCTGCCGCCGGGGGTGCACGGGGTGCACCTGCACGCGGTGGGGCGGTGCGACACGCCGGACTTCACCACGGCGGGGCCGCACCTGAACCCGAACGGGCGCCAGCACGGCAGCCGCAACCCCCAGGGCCCGCACCTGGGCGACCTGCCGAACATGACGGTGGGCGCGGACGGCGGGGGGACGCTGACGGCGGTGGTGCACGCCTACCTGGCGGCGAACAGCCCGCTGCTGGACGCGGACGGCACCGCCATCGTGGTGCACGCCGCCGCGGACGACCTGGCGACGGACCCGTCCGGCAGCTCCGGCGCGCGCATCGCCTGCGGCGTCATCCACCCGCGCTGAACGCGGAGAGGGACGGAAGCCGCCCGGCTCCGTCCCTCTCGCACTTCGCACTTCGCACTTCGCACTTACCGCAGCCGCGCCAGCAGCTCCGCGTTCGACTTGGTGTCGGCCATCTGCTTGGTGAGGAGCGTGATGGCGTCCTCGGGCGAGAGCGAGTGCAGCGCCCGCCGCAGCTGGTGGATCTTGTCCACCTCGTTGGCGGCGAAGAGCAGCTCCTCGCGGCGCGTGGCGCTCTTCTCGATGTTGATGGCGGGGAAGATCCGCTTGTCCGCCAGCTCGCGGTCCAGCACGATCTCGGAGTTCCCCGTCCCCTTGAACTCCTCGAAGATCACCTCGTCGCCGCGGCTGCCGGTGTCGATCAGCGCGGTGGCGATGATGGTGAGGCTCCCCTCGCCGCCGCGCACCTTGCGCGCGCTCCCGAAGAAGCGCTTCGGCTTCTCCAGCGCCCCGCTGTCGATGCCGCCCGAGAGCATGCGGCCGGTGCCGCGCTCGCTGGTGTTGTAGGCGCGGGCCAGGCGGGTGAGCGAGTCGAGCACGATCACCACGTCGCGCCCGCTCTCCACCTGGCGGCGGGCGTGCTCCAGCACCATCTCGGCCACCGCCACGTGCCGCTCGGCCGGGCAGTCGAAGGAGCTGGCGATCACCTCGCCCATCCCCAGCATCTCCATCTCCGTCACCTCCTCGGGGCGCTCGTCCACCAGCAGCACCATGAGGACGGCCTCGGGATAGTTGATGGCGACCCCCTCCATGATGGCCTGGAGCACCGTGGTCTTCCCGGCCTTGGCCGGGGCCACGATCAGCGCCCGCTGCCCCTTCCCCAGGGGAGCGATGAGGTCGATGATGCGGGTGGTGTAGTCGCGCTTGCTGCGCTGGCGGGGGCTGTCGCACTCCAGCGTGAGCTTCTCGTCGGGATAGACGGCCGGGAGGGCGGAGAAGTCGAACCGGGTGCGGGCGTGCGCCGGGTCCTTCCCGTTGACGGTGTAGACCTGGTCCAGCGGGGCGCTCTTGCCGCGCTGCGGCGGCTGGCCGATGCTCCCCTCCAGCCGGTCGCCGGTGCGGAGCCCGAAGCGGCGGATGACGGACTGCGAGACGAAGACGTCGCGGTCGGAGGCCTGGTAGCCGTTGACCGGGCTGCGCAGGAACCCGCTCCCGCTGGGGAGCACCTCGAGGATCCCCTGGGCGCGCGTGCTGAGTGCGGCCTCGGAAGGCGCCGCGGAAGACGGATGTGCGGTCAAGCTCATCAGTTGCTCGTAGTGAAGACACGGGCAGCGGAACGCACTCCGGCAGATGCCGGGAAGGTGGGAACCCCGCCGTACGTATGGAGTTAGGGCTCGCGCCGGGCTACGTCAATTTGCGTGCCGGGAGGGCGGCATCTGAGGACGGGCCTGGCGTGCCGGTGGGCGCGAGCGCCGGGAAGATACGTCCCCGGCCGCCGCGCGCAAGTCTCGTCCAGCTTTCCGCGCGCGGCCGACGAAGAGAACCCCGCAGCCGGGCGGGAGTTCCCGTGGCGCGGCGCCCTCCGCGCGGGCTGGCGGAAAATCCTTCATGCGTATAAGTTTACGCGATCTCCCCGGCGAAACCCTCCCCGCCCCACCTCCATGGCAGTCTCCATCGAGCGCAGGCTTCGCCCCGCGAACCCGTTCCACCCGCATTCGCGCCGCCGCCGCGGCGCGCAGGCCACCCTGGCCGTGGGCGGCATGCTGGTCTTGCTGGGCGCGGCGTTCTTCCGCACCCAGGTGGTGCAGAACGGCGACTTCGTGCTGCGGGCGGACGACAACCGCTTCCGCGTGGTCCCCATCGCCGCCCCGCGCGGCACCGTCTACGACCGCAACGGGAAGATCGTGGCCGCCACGGTGAGCGGGTGGACGCTCTCGGTGGAGCCGGGGCCGCCGGACTCGGTGCGCGCCCGGGTGAACGCCGTGGCCGCCCTCCTCCGGCTGGACTCGGCGGCGGTGGAAGAGGTGGTGCGCCGCTCCGAGCGGGTGCGCGCCGAGCCGGTGCTGGTCTCCGACGACCTCACCTTCGAGCAGGTGTCGTGGCTGGAAGAGGCGCGCGGCCGCATCGCCGGCGTGCTGCTGGAGGCCCGCCCGGTGCGCCGCTACCCGGCCGGCGCCGCGGTGGCGCACCTGGTGGGGTACGTGGGCGAGATCGACGACCGCGAGCTCGCCGCCCCCGCCTGGCAGGGCTTCCGCGCCGGCCAGCTCATCGGCAAGGCGGGGGTGGAGCGGCAGTACGAGCGCGACCTGGGCGGCCGCCTGGGCTCGCGCTACGTGGAGGTGGACGCGCGCGGGCAGCTGGTGGGCCGCTTCGGCGGGCAGCTCTCCGACGCGCCCCGCCCCGGCGTGGACGTGCGGCTGACGCTGGACCTGGACCTGCAGCGCTTCATCCACCACCAGGCCTGGCCGGAGGGGATGCGCGGCGCCGTGGTGGCGCTGGTGCCCTCCACCGGCGAGATCCTGGCGATGTACTCCGCCCCAACCTACGACCCCAACCTGCTGGTGGGCGGCATCTCGCCCGAGGTGTGGCGGCAGCTCAACACCGACGCCGGGCGCCCCCTCCTCAACCGGGTGACGCACGGCATCTACCCCCCCGGCTCCACCTGGAAGCTGGCCACCGCCATCGTGGGGCTGGAGCGCGGCGCCATCGAGAGCCCGCGCCAGCGGATGCCGATCCCCTGCACCGGGGGGATGGCCTACGCCGGGCGCTACTCCCGCTGCTGGAAGCGCGAGGGGCACGGCTTCCAGGACCTGATCGGCGCCATCGCCCACTCCTGCAACGTGTACTTCTACCAGCTCGGCATCGCCCTGGGGCTGGAGACGCTGTCGCAGGAGGGGACGCGGCTGGGCTTCTCGCGCCGCACCGGGGTGGACCTCCCCACCGAGCGGGGCGGCATCTTCCCCACCGGGAAGGAGTGGTACGTGCGCCGCTTCGGCTGGCGCCCCGCCCCCAGCGAGGTGATGAGCCTGGCGATCGGCCAGGGCCCCAACTCGCAGACGCCGCTGCGCATGGCGCAGTTCTTCTCGGCGCTGGCGGGCGACGGCACCGCGCGCGCCCCGCACCTGCTGGCGGGGGCGAGCACGCCGCTGGAGACGGACCTGCGGGTGAGCCGCCCCACCCTGGAGGCGGTGCGCCAGGGGATGGCCGGCGTGGTGGAGGAGGGGGGGACGGCGCACGCGGTGGAGCTGCGGCGCTGGAAGCTCTCCGGCAAGACGGGGACGGCGCAGAACGCGCAGGACGCGGAGCGCCCCCACGCCTGGTTCACCGGGTTCGCGGGGCCGCGCGACGGGCCGCCCGAGGTGGTGGTGGCGGTGGTGGTGGAGTTCGGGGATTCGGGGTCCGGGGCGGCGGCGCCGGTGGGGGCGAGGGTGGCGGAGTACTACCTGAACCGCAAGCACGGCTTCCCCACCCCCGCGCTCCCGCCCCTCCCGGCGGAGAGCACGCGGGCGGCGGCGGTGCACGGCGGCGCGGCGGCGGACACCTCGCGCGCCCGCGCCGAGCGCACCGGGGTGCGCCCGGACACCGGCCGAGGGGCGCCCTGAGCGGCGCCCCTACTGCGCCGGCTGGCGGTCGCGCGGGAGGCGCTGGTCCTCCGGGATCCACCAGTAGATGACGTCCTCCCACCATTCCGGCCCGCGGAAGCGCACGTTGCGGAAGCGCGCGTTGGCCGCGTAGAACTCCGGGTCCAGGAAGATCGGCGCGTACACCGCGTCGTCGATCAGCGCCTGCTCGATCTGCCGCCACGCCGCCCGCGCCCGCCCGCTGTCGCCCTCCACGATCACCGCGTCGATCAGCTGGTCCACCTGCGGGTTGCGATACCCGGCGAAGTTGGGCCCGTTCGGGGGGATGCTCCCCGAATGGAAGATCATCTTCGCGTTGGGCCCCACCACCCCCGGCCCCCACCCCCATCCCCAGAACGACCCCACGAAGTCGCGGGCGCGCAGCCGCGACACCCAGGTGGTGCGCTCGTAGGGGCGCGGCGCCAGGTCGATCCCCACCTTGCGCACCTCCTGCTGCATGAAGACCAGCGCGTCGGCCCGCACCGGGTCCGCCGAGCTGTACTCCACCTCCAGCCGCAGGGGCTGCCCGCCCTTCTCGCGCACGCCGTCGCCGTTGGTGTCGACCCACCCGGCCTCCTGCAGCAGCCGCTGGGCGCCGGCGGGGTCGTAGGGGATCGGGCGCACGTCCGCGCCGTGCTCCCACAGCCGCGGCGCCAGCGGCGAGAGCGCGGCCGCCGAGTCGGTGCCGAACATGGCCGTGGCCAGCTGCGGGCGGTTGATGGCCATCAGGAAGGCCCGGCGCACGCGCACGTCGTTCACCGGCGCCTTGGTGACGTTCCAGGCGATCCAGGCGGGGCGCACCTTGGCCGCGCTGTGCAGCGCCACGTTGCTGGAGTTGCGGATCTGCGCCACCTGCTCGGCGCTGGGCTTGAGCAGGTCGCCCTCGTTGTTGAGCAGCCCGGTGAGGCGGGCGCTGGCGTCGGGGACCACGCGCACCACGATGCGCTGCAGCGAGGGCGGGCGGGGCGCGTCGGGGTTGGCCACCACCACCACCTGCTGCCCCTTGTCCCAGCGCTCGAAGCGGAAGAGCCCGTTCCCCACCGGACGCGAGTTGAAGGCGGCGAAGCGCAGCCGGCCGGGGGGGATGGAGTCGAGCAGGTGCGCGGGGGCGGGGACCACCTCCAGCAGCGAGTTGAGGGTGGCCGGCCCGGTGCGGGAAAGGCGGACCTCGACGCTCATGCTGTCGAGCATGCGGACGGACTCGACGGCCTCCACGTCGCCGGCGCGGGTGGAGGCCACCGCCTCGTCCTTCTGCCGCTCGAGGGTGAAGACGATGTCGCGGGCGCTGGTGGGCACGCCGTCGTGCCAGCGGATGCCGGGGCGCACGTGCAGCACCACGGTGTTGGGGTCGCGCTGCTCCCAGCGCTCCAGGAAGTCCGGCTCGTAGCGGCTGAGGGTGCTGTCGCGCCGCCCCAGGGCGCGGAACACCAGGTGCACCACCTGGTAGGCGGGGTTGGCGTCGTAGGTGATCGGGTTGAGGTTGTCGGGCTCGCCCTCCCAGAGCACCACCAGCGTGCCGCCGGGCGGTCCGCCGCCGAAGGTGCCGTAGTCGCGGTCGGGCGCCTCGTCGGCGGCGCTCCTGCCGCCGGCCTCCTTGTCGTCGCCGCCGTTGCCGCCGCCGCAGGCGCCCGCCGCCAGCGCGAGCACCGTCACCGCCGCCGTCCTCCACCGCATCGCTCACCTCCGTCCTGGGTGCACCCGCGGGCCGGCGGGCTCCACCAGCAAGATGCGCGCGCGGGCTTCCCGACCACGGCTCCGGAACCGCGGCAACAAAAACGCGAAGTCGGCCTTCGCCGACTGCAAGGTCGCCCTCTGGGCACGCCGGACGCATTCCTCCCCAGGGGAGCAGCGTCGCCGTGGTCCCTTCGCACTTCGCACTTCGCACTTCGCACTTCGCACTTCAGAACCGGTCGAAGGTCCAGGGCTTCGGCACCAGCAGCGCGTGGTCGAGCGTGCGGATCAGCTCGGGCCGGTCGATCTCCGCCAGCCCCCCCGCCACCGCCTGCCACGGCGCCAGCGCCCCGATGTAGATGCGCGAGAGCGTGTCCACCGGCAGCCGCAGCCGCGCGTCGGCCGCGCCCCCGGTGTGCGGCTCCACCTCCATCCGCCCGTGCGCCACCCGCACCCGCCACGGCCCCCGGTTCTCGGGGATGTGCTCGTCGTCCACCTCCAGCACCAGCGTCAGCTCCACGTCGCCCACCACGTTGCGCGCGCGCAGCGCCTCGCACACGTCCAGCAGCCGGAACATCGGCCCGCGCAGCAGGGTGGCCGAGGGGAACCAGAGCCCCCACCCGGGGTTGGCCAGCAGCGGCAGCCGCGGCTCGCTGATGCGGTCGCCGAACCCCTCCTCGGGGTGCGCGCGGTAGACCAGCTCGCGCCACTGGTCGCCCAGCGTGCTCAGCCAGGCGTAGATGCCGCGCTGCGCGCCGATGGTGAGCCAGACCCGCTCCTCCACCTCCAGGAAGCGCCGGTCCACCGGGAGGTCGGCCCGGTAGCGGACGATGGCGTACCCTTCCGGCTTCCCCCCCTCGCCGCGGTAGAGGACCGCGGCCTGGTCCTCGCGCCCCCAGACGCTCTTCCAGCTGCGCGGGGTGCGCTCCAGCTGCCCGGTCTGGTGCACGCGCGCGGCTTCGCGGTAGACGGCGTGCATGGCGGCCTCGTCGGCCTCGCCGTCCACCATGAGCACGCGCAGCCGCCCCTGCTTGTCGTCGGGGAGGAGGGAGGGAGGGAGCTGGTACTGGTGGGCCTCGCCGGCCAGGCCGTAGCCCAGCTCCTCGTAGAAGGAGGCGCGGAAGGGATAGAGGGCGCTGGCCACGTCGCCCCGCTCGCGGGCGTGCTCGAAGCCGGCCACCAGCATGCGCCCCGCCAGCCCCCGCCGCCGGTGGGTGGGGGCGATGGCCACCGCGGCCAGCCCCATCACCCGCAGCGGCTCGCCGCCGATCCACTGCCGCAGCCAGAGGAGCTGGCACGCGCCCACCAGGCGGCCGTCCTCCTCGGCCACCCAGAGGGCCT
This sequence comes from Longimicrobiaceae bacterium, assembly GCA_036277195.1. Lineage (GTDB taxonomy): Bacteria > Gemmatimonadota > Gemmatimonadetes > Longimicrobiales > Longimicrobiaceae > Longimicrobium. The sequence continues at coordinate 9,505 of DASUNK010000230.1, forward strand.
CCAGCCCCCCGTGGGGGCCGTTCTGCAGCCACTCCTCCCACGTCTTCTGCGTCCGCGTGGGCGAGGGGAAGCTGTGCATCTCCAGCCGCGCCACCTCGTCCACCTCGTCGGGACGCGCCGGGCGGAACGTCTCGCTCACCACCCCCCTCCCCTGGCTTGCTCCCTCGCGGCGCCCGCCCGGCGTCGGGTCCCGGCGCCTGGCCCGCCTTTCGCAGCACGCGCGGCGGACCGGCGCACGTTTCGGCGCCGGGCAGCGCCATGCGTGTACCGTGCCACGCGCCGCCCCAGCGCGGCGCGTACGCCCAACTTACGGAAGCCCGCGATGCACCGCCACGTGACCCCCGGCCCGCGCCCCCTCCTCGCCCTCTCGCTGGCCGCCGCCCTGCTGGGCGGCGCGGCGTGCCGCACCGGCTCGCCGCAGGACGGCGCCCAGGGCGGCCCCGACAGCGTGCCCCCGCCCGCCGGCCCGGCCGGGCGCTCCGCGGTGCTCCCCGGGCTGGAGGTGCTGCTGCGCGACTCCATGCACCTGGTGCGCGGCAAGCGGGTGGGGCTCATCACCAACCAGACGGCGCTCACCTCGCGCGGCGAGCACGCGGTGGACGTGCTGGCCCGCGCCCCGGGGGTGAACCTGGTGGCGCTCTACGGGCCCGAGCACGGGGTGCGGGGAAACATCGAGGGGGGGACGAAGATCGAGAACCAGCGCGACTCGGCCACCGGCGTCCCCGTCTTCTCGCTCTACGGGCGCACGCAGAAGCCCACCGCCGAGATGCTGCGCGGGGTGGACGTGCTCCTCTTCGACATCCAGGACATCGGGGCGCGGCCGTACACCTTCGTCTGGACGATGGCGATGGCGATGGAGGCCGCGGCGGCGCAGCGCATCCCCTTCGTGGTGCTCGACCGGCCGAACCCGATCACCGCCGCGGTGGACGGGCCGCTGATGCTCCCCGAGATCAAGCGCGACACGGTGGGGCAGCCGATCACCGGCTACTACCCGGTGCCGCTCCGCCACGGGATGACGGTGGGCGAGGTGGCCCGCTACGTCAACGGCGAGTACGGCGTGGGCGCGGAGCTGCACGTGGTCCCCGCCGACGGGTGGGAGGGCGGCGCGTGGTTCGACGAGGGGGGGCTCCCCTGGATCAACCCCTCCCCCAACATCCGCAGCCTCGACGCGGCGCTCAAGTACTCGGGGCTGGTGCTCTCCGAGGCCACCAACCTCACCGTGGGCCGGGGGACGGACGCGCCCTTCAGCTACCTGGGGGCGCCGTGGATGGACGCGCCCGCGGTGCTGGCGCGGGTGCGGGCGTACGGGCTGCAGGGGGTGCGGCTCGACACGGTCCGCTTCGTCCCGAGCAGCCCGGACACCAACGCCTGGGTCCCCTTCCGCGGCGAGCCGGTGCGCGCCGTCCGCCTGACGGTGACGGACCGCGAGGCGTTCGACCCGCCGTACGCGGCGCTGGTGCTGCTCACCGAGATCAAGCGGCTGCACCCGGCGCAGTTCCGGATCACCAACGAGGGGTTCACGCAGATGATCGGGTCGTACTGGGCGCGCCAGGCGTTCGACCGGGGCGAGGACCCGCGCGGGATCCAGCGGCGCTGGGAGCAGGAGGTGCAGGCGTGGATGCGGGTGCGGGACCGGTACCGCATCTACCCGCGATAAGTGCGAAAGTGCGAAGGTGCGAAGGTGCGAAAGTGCGACGGTGGAAGGCAGGTACAGTGAGACGTGAACGGGTCATCCTGAGGGAGCCGCGCGCCGGTGGCTGCGGACTGCACGGGTGCCGGCGGCGACCGAAGGATCTATCGCCTCCGAGTGCACGGCCCTCACTCGAGCGCGGCGGCGGCTAGAGATCCTTCGACTCCGCGCCAGGCATCCGTGCAGGGAAAGCCCTACGCAGCGCTCCGCTCAGGATGACAACCGGAGCCTGCGACTCGCACTTTCGCACTTTCGCACTTTCGCACTCTCGCACTCTCGCACTGCCGTGCTCGTCGAGATCCTGCTGATCCTCTTCCTGCTGGTGCTGAACGGCGTCTTCGCCATGTCGGAGATCGCCGTGGTCTCCGCGCGCAGGAGCCGCCTGCGCGAGCGCGCCGAGGCCGGGAGCGGCGGCGCCCGCCGCGCCCTCCGCCTGGCCGAGGAGCCCAACCGCTTCCTGGCCACCGTGCAGGTGGGGATCACCCTGGTGGGGATCCTGGCCGGCGCCTACGGCGGCGCCACCCTCGCCGAGCACCTGGCGGCCCGGCTGGAGCGCTACGCCGCGCTGGCGCCCTACGCGGAGGCCATCGCCCTCTTCCTGGTGGTGCTCGCCATCACCTACTTCTCCCTGGTCATCGGCGAGCTGGTCCCCAAGCGCATCGCCCTCCACCACCCCGAGGCCATCGCCGCGCGGGTGGCCGGGCCCATGCACGCCCTCTCGCGCATCGGCTGGCCGCTGGTGTGGGTGCTCACCACCTCCACCGAGGCGCTGCTGCGGGTGCTGCGCATCCGCGAGAGCGGCGACCCGCCCGTCACCGAGGGCGACATCGCCGCCCTGCTGGAGCAGGGCGCCGAGACCGGGGTCATCGAGGAGGAGGAGCAGGAGCTGGTGGAGCGGGTCTTCTGGCTGGCCGACCAGCGGGTGGACGCCGTGATGGTCCCCCGCGTGCAGGTGGCCTGGCTGGACGTGAACGCCCCGCCCGACGTGGCCCGCCAGGAGATGCTGCGCCTCCCCTACTCCCGCTTCGTGGTGGCCGACGGAAGCCTGGACCGCGTGGTGGGCGTGGTGCACGTGCGCGACGCCTGGCGCGCCCGCGAGGAGGGGCGCGAGCTCGACCTGCGCGCGCTGGCCACCGAGCCGCTCTTCGTCCCCGAGACCACGGCGGCGCTCCGGCTGGTGGAGGAGTTCCGCCGCACCGGCACCGAGGTGGCGCTGGTGGTGAGCGAGTACGGCGGCATCGAGGGCGTGGTGACCCTGCACGACCTCACCCAGGAGGTGCTGGGCGACTTCCCCGCCGCGCACCTCCCGCCGGAGCCGTGCATCGTGGCGCGCGACGACGGCTCGCTGCTGGTGGACGGCGCCCTGGCCATGGAGGAGCTGCGCGAGGCGCTGGGCCTCCCCGAGCGGCGGAGCGACGAGCGCCCCGAGTACCGCACCCTGGGCGGCTTCGTCTTCACCCGCCTGGGACGGGTGCCGCAGACCGGCGACCGGGTGCCGCTGGAGGGCTTCACCCTGGAGGTGGTGGACATGGACCGGCGCCGCGTGGACAAGGTGCTGGTCACCCCGCCCGCGGCCGGCGAAGGGCGCGCCGAGGGGTAAACCTTCCGCCGGCGCGCGCTTGCGTCTACCTTTCACCCGTGGCGCTCCCCCGAGCGGGCCGGCGCCGCGATGCGCCCGAGCGCCGGGCGCACCCGCACCCTCCACCTCGTATGCGAGCCGAGCACCGCTCCAGCGCCGCGCCCCGACCCGCCGCCGAGCCGGCGGACCCGCCCGCGCCCGCCGCCGAAGCCGCCCCGCGCATCCGCCGCGCCGTGTCGCCGAGCCCGGTGCCGCGCGGGGCCGACCTGGACCACCCCGCGCTCTACTTCAACCGCGAGCTGGGGCTGCTGGACTTCGACTGGCGGGTGCTCCACCAGGCCACCGACCCGCGCGTCCCCCTGCTGGAGCGCGTCCGCTTCCTGGCCATCACCTCCAGCAACCTGGACGAGTTCGTCCAGCGGCGGGTGGGCGGCCTCAAGCGCCAGCAGGAGGCCGGGGTGCTCTCCCTCTCGCTCGACGGGCGCGGCCCCGCCGAGCAGCTGCGGCTCATCGCCGCGGCCACGCTGGTGATGTACGACGAGATGTCCGCCGTCTGGGAGCGCGAGCTCAAGCCGCTGCTGCGCCAGGAGGCCCAGGTCATCGTCTCCAGCTACGCCGAGCTGGGCGCGCGGCAGAAGGCGGCGCTCGACTTCCACTTCCGCGAGCAGATCTACCCCGTGCTCACCCCGCTGGCGGTGGACCCGGGACACCCCTTCCCCTTCATCAGCAACCTGAGCCTGTCGCTGGCGGTGCTGATGCGCCACGCCGGGCGCAACACCGCCCACTTCGCCCGCATCAAGGTCCCCACCCAGCAGGGGCGCTGGCTCCCCGTCCCGCACTCGCCGCACCGCTTCCACTTCGTCCCCGTCGAGCAGGTCATCCAGGCCAACGTGGCCGAGCTCTTCCGGGGGATGGAGATCGTGAGCGTGCACGCCTTCCGCGTCACCCGCAGCGCCGACGTGGACCGCGACGACGACGAGACCGAGGACCTGCTGGCCATGATCTCCGAGGAGCTGCGCGAGCGGCGCTTCGCCCCGGTGGTGCGGCTGGAGGTGGACGCCGAGATGCCGCGCGAGGTGCGGCAGCTGCTGGTGCGCGAGCTGGAGCTGCAGCCCGAGGACGTGTACGAGGCCGACGGGCTGATGGCGCTGGCCGACTGCGCCCAGCTGGC
>DASUNK010000231.1:0-3851 GCA_036277195.1 Longimicrobiaceae bacterium
CCCGGCGAGCCGCCCGAGCGCGAGCGGCACGCCCAGCCGGCGCGCGCGCTGCGCCAGGAAGGGGAGGTCGAAGCCGTGCAGGTTGTGGTTCTCGATGACGTCCGGATCGGCCGCCTGCACCGCCTCGGCCAGCCGGCGGACGAGGTCGGCCTCAGGCGCGTCGCCGCCGCCCGTCACCTCCAGGATCTCGGTGGCGCCGGACGGATCGCGCACGGCGACCATGAAGATGCGGTCGCGCGACGGGTCGAGCCCGGTGGTCTCCAGGTCGAACTGGAGCCGGCGGAGCTGGTCGAAGGCGAGGCCGCGGAAGTAGCTCCGCCCGGTCGCCACCAGGTACTGCTCTTCGGGAGAGATCGCGAGCACGCCGGCGCCGAGCTCGCGGAGGTGGTCCACGGGCCGGCCGAGCCGGCTCGCCGCGCCGTGCAGCACCGCCGCCGCCAGCGCCCTGCCGTCGCCGGCGGTGACCAGGAAGCGCAGCTCGCCGGGTCCGTCGAGCTCGCGGTAGCGGACGTCGGCATCGGGCGCGCCCTCGGGCCCGAGGCGCGGCCCCAGGTGGTGGAGGTCGTCGAGGCGGTCGAGGAGGAGCCAGGGGCGGAAGCGCTCGTCCTCGCGGACCAGCGCGCCCGTTTCCGGGAGACGGCGCCACACCACGGCGCGCCCGTCCGGGCCGGCCCACACCGAGACGATGCCCGGCGTGGGATCCCATCCCCAGAGCCACTCGTCCTCGCGGGCGCCAGGTCTCAAGCGTTCTCGGGGGAGGCGGTGCCGGCCAGCCGCTGCAGCGCGTCGAGCGCGGCCTCGAAGTGGCGGCGGCGCTCCGCGCGCTCCGCGGCGCTGGGGAGGCGCTCTTCGTGGAAGGAGAGGGTGGTGCGCTCGCCGGCGGGGATGACGCGCACCTGGATGGTGGACGCCCGTGCCCAGCCGGAGGGCTGCCAGGTGATGCGCAGGTGGCTCCCGGGGTCGAGCACCCGCACCTCGCCCTTCGCGCCGTCCGGCGTGGCGTACGTGGCGCCCTTCGCCAGCGCCAGATCGGGCGCGTCGCCCAGCCAGGCGCGCACGCCCTCCGCCGAAGTGACCAGCCGCCAGGCGGCGTCGGGCGCCAGCGGCAGCGTGCGCCGCACGCCGACCTGGAAGTCGCCGCTCGACGTCTGCCCGAGCACGCGCGTGCCCTTGCGCCGCGCGTAGCCGACCGCGACCATCTGCACCCACCAGCCGCTGGCGATCAGCCCGTCCTCCAGCAGCGCCACGATCCCCTGGTGGGGGAGGTCCGCCGCGCCGCGGGAGTCCAGCAGCGCCTCCCACTCGTCCCAGGTGCGCCCGGTGGCCGCGCGCACCTTCTCGTCCGAGATCTCCCGCCCCGTCGCCGCGTCCGCCGCACTCATTGGTTTCTCTCTCTTGTGACTTCCCCGGCGGAGTGTTCCGCCAGCAGCTTCCGCAACATCTCCTTTGCGGGTCGGTACCGCGGGTCCAGCTTTCCACACCTTCGCAAGACGGCGATGGCTTTGTCTACCTTTCCCAGGCGGTGCAGGATCAGCGCTTCCACGTGATGTGCGCGACAGTCGTCCGGCGCGATGTCCAGAGCGTTCTGGCACCGCTCCATCGCCGCGATCGGGTCCCCCAGTCTGAGCAGGACATGCGCCTCGTTGACCCAGCAGTCTACGAACATGGGATTGATTTCTCGGGAGCGCTTGAAAAGCTCCAGTCCGCGCTGCAGGTCGCCAGAGAAGGAGTAGAAGACGCCCAGGTTGTAGTGGGGAAAATAATCCGACGGGTCCAGCTCGACCGCTCTTTCGAACGCCTCCCGAGCTTTCTCAGGCTCTCCCATGGCATGCAGCACATTCCCAAGCGAGGTGTATGCCTTGGACTTCGCCGCGCCGCTCCGTGCTAGGTCGGCGGACTTCTGCAGGTACGAGAGCGCATTCGGGTAGTCCTTCAGGAGGGCGTAGTAGACGCCAAGAATCCGGTGTGCCCACCCCGAACGCGGATCTAACTCCAGCGCTTCGTTTACCTTCCGGCGCCCGAGCTCCAGGCTCTCCCGATCACGAGCCGGCCCGAAGATTTCGACGGTACCCGGCTTTCCACCCATCAAGTCCCACGCCTCCGCAAGGAGTTGATGCGCGCGGGTCCGCGTTGCGAGTGCACCGGTCTTCCGCGACTCCCGATAGCTAACGGCGGCGATTGCTGTTCCGAGCACCCCCCCGACGAGCCCACCCCAAGCCAGCACCAAGTCGCCGAAGCTCCTCTCGTCTTCCGTCTTCTCTTCCGGGCGATCCACTGCGGGACCTGACGCTGGTGCGTTGGGGCGCCGCTGCTGCTGTGCGCTCAGGAGCAGAGGAGCCATCAGCGGGACCAGCATCAGCACAGGGAGGGCATATTTCCGCGGGTATCGCACGGGGCCTCCGATCGAGCGTTGAGGGAAGATGAAGGAAGCTGGATATAATGCGAGCTGTCAGTGAGGCGAGCGCCTGCCTGCTTCAACTCTTCGGCGAAGCGCACGAGCTGCTGGAGCTGCCGAATCCGCTGCTCGGGAGTGAGGCGCAGGTTCTCGCGGATCAGCGTCCGGTCCACGTGCGCCTTGTACGCCTCGACCACGGGATCGGGTGGGAGATCAACCTGGGATGGGTCCGCTGCGCTCATCGCTGGCTCCGGTCACGTGCGGGAGCGGGGATGTCCAAGGTCAGGTGGAGGACGCAAGGGGACCGCGATCAGTTGCCCGCGGCGACGGTGCCGCGCGGTGCGTAGCTCACGCGGCGCAGCTCGCGGAGGCGGCCGCCGCCGTCCAGGCCGCCCTCCACCAGCTCGTAGCCGAGCAGCGCGAAGATGCGGTCGCGCAGGAAGAGCGGACGCGCGTTGCCGTACCAGTCCACGCAGCTCGCGCGGCACGCGTCGTCGGCCGAGCGCTCGGGATCCGCCTCCAGCTCGCCGAGGCGCTGGAAGCGCAGCCTTTCGTTGCGCAGGAAGAGGATGGACGCCGACTCGTCGAACAGGTGCTCCCACCCCGGGCGGCCCGGACCGCGCACCGGCAGCCCCAGCATCCCCGTCCTCTCCCCCTCGGGCTTGTAGAAGAAGCCGTGGCTCCGCGTCTCGCCCTGCGAGGCGTCCGCCAGGACGTACCGGTCCCGCACCATGGGGCGCCAGCCGAGACGCACCGCGCTGAAGTGCAGGTTCCGCTCGTCCGCACCCACCACCACCGCGTCCGCACCCATCGCCTCGATGCGGTCCACCGAGTGCGGGAGCGCCAGCCCGGATACGCGGCCGCCCCGCCAGGGCACCGCGTACAGGGGCAGTCCGTCCCGGTTCTCCGGCGGTCGCCAGCCGCTCCCGACGCCGTACAGCAGGTAGTCGCCTACGAAGCGGTTCTGGAACTCGCCGCCGTCCGGCGCCGGGAGCAGGCGGTAGCCCGAGGCGGGGACGTCACCGCTGCCGTCGCCGAAGCGCGCCAGTGGCACCCGCAGCAACGCCACGTCACCTTCCGCCTGCTCGGAGGACCACATCCAGTCGCCCCGCGCCTCGGAGCGCACCAGCACGTTCAGGTGCCCGTCCTCGCTCTCGAGGAAGGAGAACTGGTCCACCGGGCTCCCCGCCACGCCGAGCGCGCTGGGGGCCGAGCCGTCCAGCGGCAGGCGGTACACCATGCCGGGCGCGCGCCCCTGCCCCGGCTCGACCTCCCAGTCGCTCACCCACACGTACACGGCGCCGGGGGAGACGTAGAACACGCGCCCCGGAGGCCCCAGCACGGCCGTCCCCTGGCACCCCATCTCCTCCGCCGCCAGGTCACAGACGGTGACGGTGTGCAGCGCGACGCCGCTCTCCCCGGTCAGCTTCAGCCCGGGGTGGTAGACGCGCGTGGC
>DASUNK010000232.1:0-9877 GCA_036277195.1 Longimicrobiaceae bacterium
GACGCGGGGGTGCCCATCCAGATGGGCGGGCACGGGCAGATGCTGGGGCTGGACGCGCACTGGGAGCTGGAGCTGTTCACGCAGGGCGGCTTCACCCCGCTGCAGGCCATCCGGGTGGCGACGATCAACGGCGCGCGCTACCACGGGCTGGACCGCGACCTGGGCTCCATCGAGGCGGGGAAGCTGGCGGACCTGGTGGTGCTGGAGCGGAATCCCCTGGACGACGTCCGGAACACGCGCTCCATCCGCTGGGTGATGCTGAACGGCGTGCTCTACAGCGGCGCCGATGCGTCGCGGGTGTGGCCCGACCCCCGCCCCGCCGGCCGCATGTACTTCCACGAGCCGGCGGCGGCGACGACTCCGTCCGAGGGAGGGCGGTGACGCAGCGGATGCCGCTTCAGAAGGCGTAGCCCACGGAGAAGCGGAGGGTGGGGACGGCCAGCTCGCCGTCTTCCAGCCCGTTCCCGTCGAAGGGGATCAGGCGCTTCGCCCCGATCCCGTATCCCCAGAAGAAGCGGCGGTCCACCCCCGAGAGGTGGCTGCGGCTCACCTCGAAGCCCACCCCCACCGCCTGGTAGTCGTCCTCCCCCTCCTCGAAGTCCGAGTCGGAGATGAGCGTGGGGCCCACCGTCACCGCGAAGGAGAGCCCGCGCAGCGGGTCGCCCGAGGGGTAGTAGCGGAGCTTCGCGTCGGCCGAGAAGTAGTCCACCCCTTCCAGCCCGAAGAAGCTGCCGCCCACTCCCACGGTGGTGGTGCGGCTGACCACGCGCTCGTACTCGCCGCTGTACCACTCCAGCAGGGCGTGGATCGGCTGGAGCGAGACCACCTGGCGGGGAACGAAGGAGGACGAATCGGCCGGCGCCTGCTGGCCGGCGAGCGGCGCGGCGGAGGCGGCGCAGAGGGCGAGCGCCGCGAGAATGCGTCTGGACATGTCTTGGGAAACCACGGTGCTGGGAAGGGTCACGGCTGGACGGCGGGGAGATAAACCGAGAGCCGCCCCGGAGTTCCCTCCCGGGCGGCTCGCTCGCGCTGCGAAAGCGGCGGACGGCTACCGCGTATCCGCGCCCTCGGCCGGGTCGCACGCCGCGCGCGGGATGCGGGTGGCCTGCTCCACCAGCGCGTCGGCGTCGCGGCGCAGCCCGTCGCTCAGCGTCCTGGTGGACACCGCGTGGTCGAGCGCCGCGTAGTTGCTGCAGGCCAGCTGCTTGTACTCCACGAAGTTCGCGGCCAGTCCGCCGCCGCCCCGCGACAGCGTCACGTTGATGGTGTCGTCCTCCAGCCCCCACACCGCGCCGGTGGCGAAGTCGATCCCCCAGCAGAGCAGGCAGAGGAGGTTGAGGAAGGCGATGCCGTCGACCTTGCGCCCCAGGTTCACGGTGGCCGGGGCATAGCCCTGGCGCGTGAAGGTGAGGGTGTAGCTGCGCGAGGGGTCGAGCGTGGTGGTGAAGGGGGTGGTGCCGAGCGTCTGTCCGGTCTGCGTGGTAACCTGCGCCCCCGAGGGCTCGGAGTTGACGGTGATCGTCTCCGAGCCGCCCGCGAAGAGCGTGGCGCAGCCGGACACGGCGCACACCGCGAGCGCGCCCGAGAACATGGTGACGGCTTTCCGCAGCATTTCCCCCTCCCTTTCACATGGTTGAACGAACCGCGTCCCCGCAGGGGCGGTGGCGGCCAACCTACTCCGCCCCCCCGGGAACACGCAATAGCAGATGTTTTCCCTACCGGAACGAGACCGGGCTCCGCTCCAGCTGGCCGATCTTCTCCCACGCCGGGTCGGGCGTCAGCACCACGATCACGTGCAGGCCGTCGCCGCGGCGCATGGCCGTGGAGCGGGCGAGCTCGGCGTTCACCGCCTCGGGGGAGAGCTTGTACATCCCGCCGCCGATGGCGTCCACGGCCAGCCCGATCAGCCCGCCGAAGACCAGGTTCCCCCACACCCAGCCGCTGGTCTTCCGGGTGAGCTGCACCTCGTACGGCTCGTAGCCCTGGAGGTCCAGGCGGACGGTGTGATGGTCCTTGCGGGTGAGGTCGAGCGTGACCGGGGTGACGCCGTGCTGCTGGTTGTCGACGGTGACGGTGGCGCCGGTGGGCGTGCTGGAGATGGCCACCTCCTGCCGCGACCCGTTCACGATGGTGGCGCACGACGACAGCCCGAGCACGGACAGGAGGAGGAAGACGCACGGTTTGCGAGACATTGTCGGGGATCTCCGTGGGTTACGGGCGATGGAATGCACCGGGACGCGTTTCCCGGAGCGGCGGTTCGAGCAGTGGAGCGTTGCGTGAGAAGCGAAGCGGCGGGTGGTGCGTGGATCGAGGCGGTCACGGGCGGAGCGTGGCGGACTGCGGCGAGCAAACTATGTCCCCAGGGTCGCGCGCGCAAGTGCGGATGTTTCCCGGCGGTCACTCCACCCAGCGCAGCTCCGGGACGCGGGGGAGCTGGCCGGTCTCGGCGGCGAGGCGGTAGAAGGCGCGCAGCCCCTCCACCATCGGCGCGTCGAGCTCGTACGAGAGGTCCGCCCAGTAGCGCTCCAGGAAGGGGGCGGGGAGGCCGAAGGTGCCGGAGAAGCGCCCCGCCAGCTCGGTGCGGTTGACGCGGCCGTACTCGCGCGAATCCAGCAGCAGCGCGTGCAGGCGGCGGAGCGCGCCGTCCGTGCCGCCGGCGGCCTGCCAGACGGCGAAGGCGAAGGGGAGCCCCGTCTCGTCCCACCACTCGGCGCCCAGGTCCAGCCGCACGGGGAGGGAGGGGTGCAGGTCCGGGCGCAGCGCCACGTCGCCGATGAAGAGCGCCGCGTCCGCCCCGCCGGCGAAGGGGTCGTCCGCCGCCTGGTCGAACCAGGTGAAGCGCGGGCGCGCCTTCCAGCGCACCGCCAGGAGGAGCTTGAGGAGGACGACGGAGGTGGCGGACGCGGTGGGGAGGGCCACGGTGGCGGCGTTCAGCTCGCGCGGGTCGCGCCGGGCGAGGAAGAGGATGCTGCGCACCGGGCCGCGCGAGCCGATCACCAGCTCCGGGAGGATGCGGTAGCGGTCCGCGTGGCGGGCGTACTCGATGCTGGACGAGGGGGCCACTTCGATCTCGCCCCTCTCCAGCAGCGCGTTGAGGTGCGAGGGCACGCCCTCCACCAGCGAGACCCCCTCCGGCGGGCCGCAGTCGACCAGCCGCGCGTGGACGGGAAAGCAGTTGCTGTAGACGATGTGCCCGAGACGAAGCCCCACAGGAACCCCTTTTCTCACACGGAGGTCACGGAGGTCACGGAGAACTAACCGCTTCCCTTCATTCCTCCGTGTCCTCCGTGTCCTCCGTGTGATTCCAGAGGGAATACCTGTGTGACGGCTTCCCAGATCAGCTCGGCGGCGCCCTCCACCCCAAAGCGTCCCGTGTCGATGCACAGGTGGTAGAGCGCCGGGTCCAGCCAGTCGCGCCCGAAGTGCTCGCGGATGTAGCGCTTCCGGTCCGCGTCGGAGCGGCGCACCTTCTCCAGCGCCTCCTTCTCCCCCAGGACGAAGTGCTCGCGCACGCGCGCCACGCGCACCTCGAGCGGGGCGTAGAGGAGCACGGGCAGCGTGTCCGGGTGCCCCTCCAGCACGCACTGGGCGCCGTGACCCACGATGACGGCCGTCCCCTCCTCGGCCGCGGCGGCCACGATGCGGCGGGCGGCGCGCGCCGTGGTCTCGGGCGAGATGGTGGGGACCGCGGGCACCGGGAGCGCCTCGGGGAAGCCCTCGGAGAGGTAGAGCCCCAACCGCTCCACGAACCCCTCCACCCGCTCGTTGGTGGCCTCCACCTGCTCCGGCGCCACCTCCAGCTCCTCGGCGATGCGCTCCACCAGCGCCCGGTCGAGCAGCTTCCAGCCCAGCGCCTCCGCCAGGCGGTTTCCTACCGCCTCGCCGCGCGCCCCCAGCTGCCGCGCGATGGTCACCACGGTCATGGCGCCTCTCCTCTCGCCCGGGACGGGAGCATTCTGCATGCGCGCGGGGAGAGAACACAAGTCCTGAGTCCTGAGTCCTAAGTCCTGAGTCCTGAGTCCTAAGTCCTGAGTCCTGAGTCCTAAGTCCTGAGTCCTGCGCACTTCGCACTTCGCACTTCGCACTTCGCACTTCGCACTTCGCACTTCGCACTTCGCACTTGTGGATCACCCCCGCCGCGGGTAGCATGGCGCGCCAGTTGCTCCGCCAGCCGCCGAGCCCCCGTCCACTCGCGCCCGGAGGACCGCCGATGCCCGACGCCGCGCCGCCGCCGCCCGCCGCGCACCCCCCGCCGCGCGACGACTGGGCGGCCATCGAGGCGGACCCGGCCTTCCGCGAGCTGGTGGCGGCCAAGCGCCGGTTCATCGTTCCCGCCACCGTCTTCTTCATCGTCTACTACTTCGCCCTGCCCGTGCTGGTGGGCTACTTCCCCGGCGTGATGGACAACGACGTGGTGGGGAACGTCAACCTGGCCTACCTCTTCGCCCTCTCGCAGTTCTTCATGGCCTGGGCGGTGATGTGGCTGTACGTGCGGCGCGCCCGGAAGTTCGACGCCATCGAGCGCCGCATCGTGGAGCGCTACGGGCAAGGAGGCGAAGGATGAACACCTCCCTGCTGATGTTCCTGGTGTTCATCGCCATCACCCTGGCCATCACCGGGTGGGCGTCGCGCCGCACGCGCACCACGGCCGAGTTCTACAGCGCGGGGCGCACCATCACCGGGTTCCAGAACGGCTGGGCGGTGGCGGGCGACTACATGTCCGCCGCCTCGTTCCTGGGGATCGCGGGGCTCATCGCCTTCTACGGCTACGACGGCTTCATGTACTCCGTGGGCTGGCTGGTGGCGTACCTCACCGTGCTCCTGCTGGTGGCCGAGCCGCTGCGCAACACGGGGAAGTTCACCATGGCCGACGTGCTGGCCTTCCGGCTGCGCAGCCCGGCGGTGCGCAGCGTGGCCGCCGTCTCCACGCTCACGGTGAGCCTCTTCTACATGATCGCGCAGATGGTGGGCGCGGGGAGCCTGGTGAGCCTGCTCATCCCGGGCATCGGCTTCAACACCGCCATCGTGATGGTGGGCGTGCTGATGCTGGTGTACGTCATCTTCGGGGGGATGCTGGCCACCACCTGGGTGCAGATCGTCAAGGCGGTGCTGCTGATGAGCGGCACCATCCTCCTCTCGGTGCTGGTGATGTCGCGCTTCGGCTTCTCGCTCGGCGCGTTCTTCGACGCGGTGGCCGGCGTGCAGGGGAGCTTCTGCGCCGCGGGCACGCCGCAGGCCGGCGTCTGCCCGGACGGCACGGCGGCCGTGGTGCGCGACTTCACCCAGCCGGGGCTCTACTACCACGGCAAGTACGGCGCGCTGGGGCTGGTGTCGCTGGGGGTGGCGCTGATCTTCGGCACGGCGGGGCTGCCGCACATCCTGGTGCGCTTCTACACGGTGCCCTCGGCGCAGGCGGCGCGCACCTCCGTGGTCTGGGCCATGATCCTGATCGGCTCGTTCTACGTGATGACCACCTTCCTCGGCTTCGGCGCGGCCACGCTGGTGGGGAAGGCCAACATCGGCGTGGTGCGCGACGGGGCCGTCACTCCCAACCAGAACCTGGCGGCGCCGCTGCTGGCGCAGGAGGTGGGGGGCGAGATCTTCCTCTCCTTCGTGGCGGCCATCGCCTTCGCCACCATCCTGGCGGTGGTGGCGGGGCTCACCATCGCCTCGTCGTCCGCCTTCGCGCACGACGTGTGGTTCAGCGTGGTGAAGAAGGGGGTGGAGGACGAGCGCGAGCAGGTGCTGGTGGCCCGCATCGCCGCGGGGGTGATCGGCGCGCTCGCCATCGGGCTGGCGATCTCGCTGCGCACGCTGAACGTGGCGTTCCTGGTGGGGCTGGCCTTCGCGGTGGCGGCGAGCGCCAACGTGCCCGCCATCCTGCTGACGCTCTACTGGCGGCGCTTCAACACCACGGGGATGGTGACGGGGATGGTGGTGGGGCTGGTGTCCTCGGTGGTGCTGATCATCCTGAGCCCCGCGGTGATGGGAGTGGACGCGCCGGGGGCCGCGGTGCGCCACCTGATCCAGGCGGAGCCGCTCTTCCCGCTGGACAACCCGGCGCTGGTGTCGGCGCCGCTGGGGTTCCTGGCGGCGGTGGTGGGCTCGCTGCTCACCCGCGACCCCGCCGCCGAGGAAGCGTACAGCGAGCTGAACGTGCGCGCCAACACCGGGCTGGGGGCGGTCTAGAAGCGGGCCCGCGCGCGCGAGGTGACCCGCAGCACCGAGCTCTGGTCGAACCGTTCCTTGTAGCGGTCGATGATCTCCTGGATGCCGCGCGTCTCCGCCGCCGTGCCGCGGTGCAGGAGCACCAGCACCTTGCTCCGCTCGCGGATGATGACGCCGTCCGCGCGGAACTGGCCGTAGGCGTCCAGCACCGTCAGCCCGTCCGGGAAGCGCGGCGTGATTTCGCCGTCCACGAAGGCCTGCCACTCCGCTTCGGAGACGGTGCCGCCGTCGCGCTGGTTCAGCCCGAAGTACAGCTCGTCGCGGACGTAGCTGCTCCCCGCCACGGCGGCGGCGGGCGCTTCCACGTTGATGACGGCGCAGCCTGGCGAGAGCGCGAGCACCGCCGCGAGGGCGAGGACGGTTCGAGTCATCGGAGACAGTCTACGGCCGCCCCGGCGCGGGCGCCAACCTCGAAGGAGGCACCGATGGTGGAACTCCGCCGCCTGGGACTGGCGGTGCTCGCGCTCGCCGGCGCTGCCGCGTGTGCTCGGGGCGGGTCGCCCGTGCCGCCGGGGAGTCTCGGCTGGGAGCCGCAGGCGAGCGGCACCACCGCCAGCCTGCGCGGCATCAGCGTGGTGAGCGCCGACGTGGCGTGGGCGAGCGGGAGCGGCGGCACCTTCCTGCGCACCACCGACGGCGGCCGCACCTGGCGGGCGGACACCGTCCCCGGCGCCACGGGGCTGGACTTCCGCGACGTGCACGCCGCCGACGCGACCACCGCCTACCTGATGAGCGCGGGCGACGGCGCGCTGTCCCGCATCTACAAGACCACCGACGGAGGACGGAGCTGGACGCTGCAGCTCACCCTCTCGCAGGGATTCCTCGACGGGATGGCGTTCCGCGACGCCCGCCGCGGCATCGCCCTCAGCGATCCGGTGGACGGGCGCTTCCTGGTGCTCGCCACCGAGGACGGCGGCGGCGCCTGGCGCCCGCTCCCCCCGGAGGGCCTGCCGCCGGCCCTCCCTGGCGAGGCCGCCTTCGCGGCGAGCGGCACCGGCATCGCGGTGTCGGGCGACAACGTCTGGTTCGGCACCGGGGCGGGGGCGCAGGCGCGCGTCTTCCGCTCGGCCGACGCGGGACGGACCTGGACGGTGACCACTCTGCCGATGGCGGGCGGGAGCCAGGGCGCCGGCGTCTTCTCCCTCGCCTTCGTCGACGCCCGCCGCGGCGTCGCCGTGGGCGGCGACTTCGAGACGCCGGACGACCCGACCGGGAACGCGGCCCGCACCGAGGACGGCGGGCGGACCTGGATCGCCGTCGCCGGGGCGGCGCCGCGCGGGTACCGCTCCGGGGTGGCGCACGTCCCCGGGACGGCGCCGCCGCTCCTGGTGGCCGTCGGCACCTCGGGCTCCGACTACTCCACCGATTTCGGGGAAAGCTGGAGCCCGATCGACACCGTGGGCTACAACGCCGTGGCCGCCGCGGGGCCGGACGCCGTCTGGGCCGTGGGCCCACGCGGCAGCGTCGCCCGGTTGCGCCGCGGCGGCTGAGCCGGATCCCCCATCCTCAGACCCGGCCGGACGGGACCACGGAGGCGGGTGGTGTTCCGCTTCAAGACCTAGTTCCACTGGAACCTCAGCGAGACGCGCTGAGGTTCCAGCCGGGTGTCCGGGCCCGGGCCCGTTCAGGTCCAGATGTCGATGTTCAGCAGGTTGAGAACGTGCCCGATCCGGTTGCACACGCTGACCTGGGGTGAGCCCGCAAACAGCAGCCCGACCACGCGCCGGTCCATCCCCAGGACCGCAGAGCCGCTGTCGCCTCGGATGGTAGGCGCAGCGAAGAAGATCTGGTCCCTGAACCTCACCCTCCCCTTTCCTCCCCCGGGCCTGCGGTACTCGAGTTCGACCTTCCGCACGTCGATCCCCAGCACCCTGCCGACCTGGTGGTCCGTGATGGCCCCCGTCTTCTGCAGCGGCTCGTCGAGGGCCACCTCCGTGCGGAAGCCGATGGGAGCCCCGATGTCCTTGATCTCCACGTCGATGGGCCCGAGCGCGCGAGCGATGGCCGCATCGACGAGGTTGGGAGCTCCCCCGAATGCGAACGGATGGCTCTTCTCCAGCACCGCGATCTCGTCACCCGGCTGGGGGCCGACGACCGGCTCCAGCGGCTGCGTGATCGGGGTTCCCGCCGGCAGGACTCCGTCCGCCGCGATCACGTGTGCGTTGCTCAGGATGTACTGCCGGTTGGTGTCACCGTCGAGCCGGCGCACCACGCACCCCAGCGTTCCGAACGAGTCGCTCCGGCAGCCGATCAGGAACCCGGGAACCGGCGGCCGCACCCGCTGCCGGTTCGCTGCCAGCTCGATCCGTCCCACGCCCACGACGTCCGTGGGAACCGGTTCCTCCACGCCGGGAACGGCGACGAACGACGGGACCGGGTTGAGCACCTCGTCCGGGGGGCGCTTCTCGTTCACGAACACCTTGAGCACCAGCTCGTCCGTCCGCTCCCCTCCCGATTCCTTGTAGCCGATCCCCACGCCCTGGATCGACGCGTCGTCGAGCCACGCGGGCGGCGGTGGTGGCGGGAAGCTCTCCTCGCTGCGGGACCGGGAGCGTCTTCCCGCCCGCGGAGGAGGACGTTCATCGGTGAGTGCGTCGAGCGCGTAGCGCAGCGTCTCGATTCCGTGGCCGTTCATCCTCTGATCCTGATGATGAAGGTTTCCTTCGAGCTGTCGGCTGCCCCCACGGCAGCGACCGGCGCTACCTTCACTTCGATGTTCCCGGGGCCCGGGGTCGAGCGGACCTTCAACTTCACCCGTGCCTCTCCGTCGCTGCCCGTCGTCGTCTCGGACGGGGTGACCGTCCCGTTGGCTTGGGGCGTCACCGTCCACTGCAGCCGGATACCGCTCGCGGCCTGGTTGTTCTCCTTCACGGTGACGACGAGCTCCACCTCCTGCCCCGCTTCCACCTCGGGCACCTGGGCCTCGGCACGAATCTCGAGCTGCCTGGGGTTGGCCGGCGGTGCGACGTTGGGACCGGGCTGGTTGTTCTGGTTCTGGTTGTTCTGCCCGTTGGTGTCGCCGCCCCCGCCGCCACCGGACGGCACTTGGGGCTGCTCGCCCAGGAACGGCTGGGCGAGCGCGGACTGCCCGGTGCCGGCGAAGCTGTAGGACATGCCGACGAACCAGCCCACCCGGGTGCGGTTGCCGAGGTTGTTGAGGATGTTCGGGTCGTCGATCGCGTCTCCCAGCTCGACCCCAGAGGGGAGGGTCCGGACGCGCCCCAGGGCGACCCCCGTGGTCAGCGTGGCCTTGTCGCCGAAGCGCAGCGAGGGACCGAAGTAGTATTCCGCGCCGCGGCCGCGGTCGACGCCGAGGCCGAAGCTCAGTGCGACCCACGGCCGGTTCGAGTGCCAGACATGGGCGAGGCTCGACAGGGCGAGGTTCGCGGCGTCTTCGCGCTCTTCCTCTCTCCTGAGGCGCGATTCGGTCCGGGCGGGCGTGGTCCCCGCCGCCGGAACCTCCACTTCCTCCACACCGTACGCGGGATCGACCAGCCCGGAGGCGTTGAAGCCGCCGCCGAACCCGATGTTCCACTCCGCGGTCTTGACCGCGATCGTCAGCCGCGCCTCGCCTAGCTCGGACGGCTCTTCCTCGTTCTTCTTGGTGATGTGGACGATGTAGCCTCCGTACTGCTTCTCGTGCTGCTGC
>DASUNK010000233.1:0-7507 GCA_036277195.1 Longimicrobiaceae bacterium
ACGAAGCTCACGGCGACGGCGGCCAGCCCGTCGGGCGTCACCCCCGCGAAGGCGGCCGGCTCGGCGCGGAGCACCTCCGCCGTGAGGACCCGGAACGCCGCGCGGTAGCCCTCCAGCGCCTCGCTGATGCGGGCGCGGACCGCCGGGTCGCGCGTGCCGAGCGCCCAGAACTCCAGGAAGAGCCGGACGGCGGCCGGAGCCTGCGAGAGACGCTCCATCTCGCGCCGCAGGAGCGCATGGAAGCGGTCCAGCGTCCCGGGAATCCCGGCGACGTCGGCGGACACCTCGAGCACCGAGGTGAGGGCGAGGACCCGCTCGAGGAGCGCCCCCACCAGCCGGTTCCTGCTCTCGAAGTGGAAGTGGACGAGCCCGTGGCTGAGCCCGGCCCGCTCCGCCACCGCGCGCACGGTGAGGCCGTCGATCCCGGTCCGCGCAGCCACCGCGTACGCCGCTGCCACGATCTGCTCGCGGCGCGTTTCCTCCGACGCTTTCTTCCCTGGCATCCCCGACCCCCGTGATCATTGACCAGTTGACCAATACAGGTTATAATACATTGAACGCCTGGTCAATATCCGGAGACGCCCGCGTATCCGGCTCGCTGAAGTCGCATTCTGCCAGGCGCGGCCGCTACAATGCACACCCGGAGGATACATGCACGCTCGCCCACTCGCCGCGCTCGCCGTCGCGGCCCTCGCTCTCGCCGCCGCCTGCGCCCCGTCGTATCGGGGGCCGGTGGTCGAGCCCGGCACCCAGACGGTGGACCGGAACACGAGCTGGTACGCCGACCTCGCGAGTCCCACGCCCACCCTGGTCGGGGTCACCCCGCTGACGGGATCGGTGTCGATGATGGCCGGGGCGAGGGACGGACGCACCCGCGTAGCGCTCGAGCTGACGGGCGCGTCGCCCGGCGGCCTGCACCCCTGGGAGGTGCGCCACGGCCGCTGCGGCGCCGACGAGGGGCTGCTCGGCCCGAGCGCGGCGTACACGCCCGTCCGCATTCCCGAAAACGGCAACGCGTCCGCCGCGATGACGCTGCCGGTCCAGATTCCGACGACGGGGAGCTACTTCGTGAACGTGCTGGCCTCGGCCGCCGACGGCCTGGTCATCGCCTGCGGCAACCTCGCGCCGCCCATGACGAGGTAGCACGTTCGGCCGGGCCGCCGGAGAACCGGCGGCCCGCTCCGCGCCGAGCGCAAGGCGCGCCGCTTGTGCCGCGGCGCGCCATGCGCTACTCTAGCGTGTGTAACTCAAACACAATTTCACAGTTTTCACACCGGCGCACCCGCCGGTGCAGGGCGGCGGCCGGTGCCTTCGCCTGAGATGGGTGCGTCCGTGGAGGCCATCCGGCACGCGGCGGAAGAGGCCGTGAACGCCGGCTCGCTCCGCTCAGTGGCGGCCTCCGTGGGGATGAGCCCCACCGGTCTCCGCCAGTTCCTCAACGGCCGCACTCCCTACCGCGCCACCCTCCGCAAGCTGGCGGACTGGTACCTCCACTACCAGCTCGGCCGCCATGAGTTCTCGGCGGAGACGGCGCGGGCGGGGATGTTCGTGCTGCTGGAAGCCGTCCCCGAGGCGCACCAGGCGCACGCGCGCGAACGGCTCCTCGACCGCCTCGCCGAGATCCACCGCGACCTCCGGCTGCGGCCCCCCTCCTGGCTCGCCCGGCTCCGCGGCTCCGGCTGAGGCGCTACGCCGGCGCGGCCACCGCCCGCAGGCTCTCCACCATCTTCCGCGCCTCCGCCCGGATGGCGCCCGCGGGACCGAGCTCGGCCACCCGGGCGGCGTCCGGGTAGAGCACGCTGCGCGAAGCGCTGACCAGCGCGCCCAGCCCCTCCGCGTCGAAGAAGGGGCGGAGCTGCCCGGCCCCGGCGCCCTGCGCGCCGTAGCCCGGCACCAGGAAGAGCGAGCGGGGGAGCGCCTGCCGCAGGGCCGCCGCCGCCGCGGGGAAGGTCCCCCCCACCACGATCCCCACCGCGCTGTAGCCGGAGCGGCCCACCAGCGCGTCCGCGTGCGGGCGCAGCAGCGCGGCCACGCGCTCGTACACCGGCACGCCCCCGCACACCAGGTCCTGCAGGTCCGCCGAGCCGGGATTGGAGGTCTTCGCCAGCACGAAGATCCCCTTGCCGTGCGCGCGGCAGGCGTCGACGAAGGGGAGCAGGCTGTCCATCCCCAGGTAGGGGCTGACGGTGAGGAAGTCCGCGTCCAGGGCGGCCGGACCCTCCTCCGACCCCAGGTAGGCGCGCGCGTACGCCCGCGCCGTCTCGCCGATGTCGTTGCGCTTGGCGTCGAGGATCACGGGGAGCCCCCGCTCCCGCGCGCTGGCGATGGTCTCGCGCAGGGCGCGGATGCCGTGCTCGCCGTACACCTCGTAGTAGGCGGACTGCGGCTTGACGGCCGCCGCCAGGTCGTGGACGGCGCCGATCACCCGCCGGTTGAAGTCGAGGACGACCTCGGCGCAGGCGGCCGGGTCGCGCGGCGAGACCTCCGGACACTCCGCGCCCAGCACGGCGCGGATGCGCTCCAGGTTGGGATCGAGGCCCACCACGCAGCACGAGTCCAGCGCGCGGATGCGGGCGACGAGGCGGTCGACGGCGGTGGAGTCGGGGTGCATGCGCATGATGATGCGCGCCGCGCGCCCGCCCCGCCAGAAGTCAGTCCGCGAGCCGCTCCAGCGCCGCCGTCACCTCCGCGGGCGGCACGCGGAAGTTGTCGTACTTGCTCACCCCCGGCACCACGTGCACGGCGTAGCGGTGCCCCAGCGCCTGCGCCAGGTGCCAGAAGAGCGGGAAGAAGGAGCGTTCCGGCATCAGCTCCAGCACCCGCGCACCGGCCGGGGCGAACACCAGGTTCGCCAGCCCCGAGCCGTGCGCCCCCACCACCACGCGCGCCCGCGCGAAGAGCGCCACCTGCGCCGCCGGCGTCCAGCGGTCCGAATCGAAGTCCACCACCTCCTCGCCCGGGAAGGCGGCGCGGACGGCCTCGAGCACCTCGTCGTGGTTCTCCAGCATGCACACGTCCACCCGCACTCCCACGCCCAGCCGCTCGCACACCCCGTTGCGGAAGGCGGTGCGCTGCCCCGGCGTGCGCCGGATCACCACCACGCACGGCGGCCCGGCGGGCGTCTGCGGCGCGAACGCCCGGCGCACGCCGGCCAGCAGCTCGCGCGGGGGGAGGAGGACCGGCACCGGCGTGGCCGCGTAGAGCCGGCGCGCGCGGTAGAGCGTCCCCGGGTCGTACGCCACCAGCCGCTCCGGCCCGATCCCCAGCAGCGCGAAGTGCTCCGCGAACGGACCCGCCGCCAGCACCCGGATCTCCGGGTCCTCCAGCAGGAGCGGGCGCAGCAGGCAGAGGAGGGGGAGGACGTGGGTGAGATGGTAGTAGTAGACGTAGCTCCGCCGCGACAGGAGCACCGCCAGCTTGTCGTGCCGGCTCACCCGAACGCCGCCCTCCACCTGCGCCGTCTCCCGCCGCGCCGCGTGGTAGATGGCCTCCAGCCGCCCCAGCGCCGCGGGGTCGTCCACCCGCCGCCACTCGTAGTACGCGTCCGTCCCGGGCGCCAGCGCCTCGAGCCCGGGGAGCCGCACCCGGCGTCCCGCCGCGTCCGGCGCCTCGCCGTGCAGCGAGGCCAGGTAGCCCAGCGCGTCCATGGCCGCCGAGCGCCGGCCGAAGGCGAAGAGCCGCCGCCCCCGCGCCACCAGCCCGTCGAACCCGGCCACCGCGTCCGGGAGCACCGCCACCTCGGCGGCGTGGCGGAGCGCGCAGCGGTTCCGCCCGTCCCAGCGCGGGCGCAGCAGGGGCGCGGCCGCGGCGGCCGGGCAGTGGAAGCGCGCGTCGGCGGGGGAGCGGGCGGGGTTCGTCCAGAGGGGGTCCGCGCGGTCGAACGGCGCGCAGCGCACGCTGGCGAGCACGCGCGCGGCGGGGTCGTCGCTCCAGCGCCGGGCCAGGCGGAGGACCGTCGGGTCCGTGGCGGCGGCGTGTGTCATGAAAGTGGACGGAGTATGTGTGAGAACGGCGCCGGCGGGATAAAACGGAGGAATGCCGCGGAGCGAAGTTACGCCTTCGCCCTGATCCGGTCAAGAAAAAAACAAGAAGCTGGCGTAGCGAGGATTGGAGAATTAAATAAGGGCTGCAACGGCTCCGCTTTCCCGAGCCGGTCCCGCAGCATCCCCACCCCCTGGAGGAGACCTCCATGCGACCGCGGCCCGCCCCCGTGCTGCTCGTGCCATTCTCCCTGGCCGGACTCCTGCTGGCCGCCGCCCTGCTGCCCGCGGCCTCGTATCCCCGGGCCACGCTCGCCGGGCGGGACACGGTGCCGTCCGTCTGCCGCCTGACGCTCCCCCTCCCCAGCCAGTTCGAGTTCCGCAAGTCCGAGTACGAGGCCATCCTCGGCCGCTTCCTCCAGGCCGAGTGCTACGTGCACCAGGGGTGGGCGCGCGACCGTCAGCTGCGCATCACCGGGCCCACCTCGGCCAGCATCGGCGGCAAGGACCCGCACGCCGCCTGGACCACCGCCACCTGGGGGATGCACAACACCGTCCTCATCTACTACTCCCCCGACGTGATCCGCTGGCTCTGCGAGCGCGACGCGGCCACCGGCGGGCGCTACGCGCAGCAGTGCCGCGAGCAGTGCCCCACCTGCGACCGGTCGATCCGCGACACCGCGCGCATCCGCCCGATCGCCGACGGGTCGATGATCCTCAAGGAGATGTACGGCAACACCACCGAGCGCTTCCTGCAGAACCGCTCGCCCGTGGGCGTCCCCCGCCCGGGGATGGCGCTGATGGTGAAGGACCGTCAGGGCTCGCGCGACGGCTGGTGGTGGGGCGCGTGGGTGCCGGCGCCTTCGCTCTCCGACTCGGCGCAGCTCGACTGGCCGCCCCCGGTCAACTTCCCCTACCCCTGGATGGGCTTCGGCTACTACTGCGTGAACTGCCACAGCTCCGCCAACAACGGCGAGTTCACCTTCTCGGACCTCCAGCACGTCTACGGCGACCCCAACGACTTCGACACCTACTACTTCCAGGACCAGCCGCCGCTCCTCCCCTCTACTGGCCGCGCGACTGCGGTGCTGCGCGCGGTGGAGGACCCGCTCCCCGGCGGCTCCCACGAAGAGAAGCTCCCGGTGCCCCCCGACAGCACGGGCCGCTTCCGTGCCGCGCCGAGGGCGGTGGCCATGCCCGGGCCCAACCCGGCCGTCAACCGCGTCAGCGAACCGCTCTCCAACTACTCGATCGAGTTCCTGTACATCTACGAAGCGCCCTCCATGGACGCGCCCAACTGGTCGACCATCGGGCCGCTGATGATGCCCCCCGAGCCATACGACCACCTGGGCTCGGGCCCGGACGGGCCACCGCTCTTCCTGACCTCGGACCAGTGCGTGAGCTGCCACGCCGCCGGCGCCACCGGGATGCACTTCGACATGACGCTGCAGCCCATGGACACCGTGGCGTTCACGGGGATGATCAACCTGGCGCCGTACGGCGAGTGGCGCGGCTCGCCGATGGGGCTGGCCGGGCGCGACCCGATCTTCTTCTCGCAGCTGGAGACGGAGGAGAAGCTGCACGACGGGCTGGGGAAGACGGTGCCCGACCTCTGCCTGCACTGCCACGGGGTGATGGGCCAGCGCCAGTCGTGCCTGGACCAGTTCCCGGACCCGGCGGAGGGGAACCGGGTGTGCAACAACACCAACCTCATGGGGCTGAACCTGAACGGCCCGCCCAACCCGCCGCGCCGGCTCTACGACCGGCAGGTGCTGAACGTCATCCCCTACGGCGCCGTCACCCCCCGGGAGCAGCTCGACTCGCGCTACGCCGGGCTGAGCCGCGACGGGGTGTCGTGCGCCGTCTGCCACCACATCAAGATCGAAGACGAGCCGATCGGTCTCACCTTCACGGGCGACTTCCGGGTGGGGCCGCCGGACACCATCTTCGGCCCCTTCGGCGGACCCAAGCAGGTGCCGATGGAGCACTCGCTGGGGATCACCCCCGACTCCACGGACCAGATCCGCAACTCCAAGCTCTGCGGGAGCTGCCACAGCGTGGTGCTCCCCGTCTTCGAGGGGAACCGGCGGATCACCCTCCCCGGCGACACCACCACCAAGTTCATCATCGAGCAGGCCACCTTCCCCGAGTGGGTGTTCAGCGACTTCCGCGACGACGGGCCCACCCCGCAGTCGTGCCAGGACTGCCACATGCGCACCACCTACCCGGGGCTGGTGAACACGGATACGGTGAACGGGAGGCCGCGGACCTGGCCGGACACGCTCAGCTTCAAGATCGCCGCCATCCAGGAGGCGTCGAACATGCCGCAGGTGCAGAACCGGCGGCCGCTGGACGAGATCGACCTGGAGCCGCGCTCGCCCTTCGCGCGGCACACGCTGGTGGGGCTGAACGTCTTCTTCAACAAGTTCGCCCAGCAGTTCCCGGACGTGCTGGGGATCCGCATCTTCGACCCGATGCTGGTGGGGCACGGGGTGGCGCCGCTGGCCACCACCTTCAACTCGATGGTGCAGCAGGCGGACTCGCTCACGGCCACGCTGGCGCTCGCCGACGTGGGGGTGCGGCGCGACAGCCTGGTGGCCACGGTGCAGCTGCGCAGCCTGGTGGGGCACAAGTTCCCCTCGGGAGTGGGGTTCCGCCGCGCCTTCCTGGAGTTCCTCGTGCTCGACGTCGCGGGGAGAGTGCTCTGGGGGTCGGGCCGCACCACGGCGATGGGCGTGATCGTGAACGGCACGGGGACGGCCGTGAAGGGCGAGTTCTTCTGGGGGCGGCAGTGCCAGCCGATGCCCACGGCCCAGCAGCAGAGCGGGTTCCAGCCGCACTACACGCGCATCACCCGGCAGGACCAGGCGCAGATCTACCAGGAGCTGACGTTCGACCCGGGAGGCCGCTTCACCACCAGCTTCCTGGCGCTGGACACGGCGCTGAAGGATAACCGCCTGCTGCCGCGGGGGTGGACGCCGAGCGTGGCGCTGGCCGAGCGCACGGGGCTGGGGAGTCCCAAGCTCCCGGCCGAGGCGCTGGTGGAGCACGTGCTCCCCACGCTGCCGGCGCCCGGGGGCGGGACGGTGGACGACCCCTGGTACCGCCCCGGCCGCGGCGGCGGCGACGACGTGGAGTACGCCGTGGCGCTGAAGGACCTGCCGCAGGGCCCGCAGGTGGGGGCGGTGCAGGCCACGCTCTTCTACCAGGCGATCCCGCCCTTCTACCTGCAGGACCGGTTCTGCAACACGCCGCAGGGCCCGGACACGAGGCGCCTGTTCTTCCTGGCGGGGCACACGGACCTCTCCGGCACGCGGGCGGCGGACTGGAAGCTGCGGGTGGTGTCCACCGGCCCGGTGCCGGTGCCGCGGTAGCACCCAGCGATTAAAATCGCGGGCAACAACTACGCAAAGTCCGCCTGCGCGGACTGCAAGGCCGCCGCCGGCGTGCTCCGGCGGCGGCCTTGCCCTGAACGTCATTCCGTGCGAGGGACGAGCGCGGAATCCAGCCGCCGTGCCGCGAGGTGT
>DASUNK010000234.1:0-3101 GCA_036277195.1 Longimicrobiaceae bacterium
ATGAAGATCAGCGAGCAGGCCTCGCCCGAGGCGTCGGCCCCGGTGATGACCTCCACCAGCCGGTGGTGGAGCCAGCGGTCGTTGTAGAGCCCGGTGAGGTCGTCGCGGCGGGCCAGCTCGTGGGCGCGCTTGGCGTCGAGCGCGTTCTGCAGGGTGGACGAGGTGTAGCTGGCGAAGATCTCCAGGATCACCAGGTCGCGGTCGGTGAAGTAGGTGCCCTCCAGCCGGTTCACCAGCTCGATCACCCCGCACACCGTGCTGCCGATGGCGATCGGCGCCGCCACGATGGAGCGCGTGAGGTGCCCGGTGCGCGCGTCGATCTCGCGCGAGAAGATGCGGTCGGCGCTGACGTCCGAGGAGAGGTGCGGCTGCCCGGTGCGGTACACCTGCCCCACGATCCCCTCGGCGGCGGAGAGCTGCTGCCCGGCCAGGTGCTCCGAGGCGGGGCCGAACGCCGCCACGAAGCAGAGGTCGTTGCGGGCCCGGTCGTCCACCTTGCGCAGGGGGTCGTCCAGCAGGATGGAGCCGGACTCGGAGGGCACCAGCTCGCGCGCCTTCTCCAGGATCTGCCGGAGCTGCAGCCCCAGGTCGATGTCGCCGCCCAGCGAGGCCGCCGCCTTCTGCCGCTGGAGGAAGCGCTCCAGCTCGCCCGGCTCGAGCGAGTGGAGCTGCACCAGCTCACCGAGCGCCGCGGCACCGCTCACGGGCTCCCTCCGGGCCGGGGGGGCCGGGAGGCGCGCACGAAGACGGCGCGGAGCGGGCGGTCGACGGGGATCATCGGCTGTTCGCAGGGCGCGGTTGACGGGGATCTACCCGGAAGGATACACTCCCCACGCTTCCCGGCAAAGAGTCCCGGCGCGCGCCGCTCCGGGGGCGCCACGAGACGCCGGTTGCCTCGCACGCTCCCTTCCCGTATTATCGTGGGCAA
This sequence comes from Longimicrobiaceae bacterium, assembly GCA_036277195.1. GTDB lineage: Bacteria > Gemmatimonadota > Gemmatimonadetes > Longimicrobiales > Longimicrobiaceae > Longimicrobium. The sequence goes on from DASUNK010000234.1 coordinate 929, forward strand.
AAATGTCATTTCGAGTTACCGGAACTCCCGGGTTCCCCACCCGCACGTCCTTGCGCGCTCCCAGATGAGTGACGAGACCGAGGCCGCCGCGCCGATCACCGTGCTGATCGTCGACGACGAGGAACTGCTGGTCAAGAGCTGCGCGCAGATCCTTTCCAGCGAAGGATACACCGTGCTCACCGAGGGGCGCGGCCGCAACGCCCTGGACGTGGTGCGCCGCCAGCGCCCGGACGTGGTGCTGACGGACCTCATGCTCCCCGACATGGACGGGCTGGCGCTGCTGAAGGAGATCAAGAAGCTGGCGCCGGACACGCTGGTGGTGATGATCACCGGCTTCGCCACGGTGGACTCGAGCGTGGAGGCCATCCGCGCCGGCGCGTACGACTACATCCCCAAGCCCTTCACCGCCACGCAGCTGCGCATCCTCATCGGCCGGGCCGCGCAGCAGGTGCAGCTCCAGCGCGACAACGCGCAGCTGCGCGACCAGCTGAAGAAGCACTACAGCTTCGCCACCATCATCGGCACCAGCGACTCGATGCAGAAGGTGTTCTCGGTGGTGTCGCGGGTGGCGCCGACCGAGGCCAGCATCTTCATCTCCGGCGAGAGTGGGACGGGGAAGGAGCTGATCGCCCGGGCGATCCACGCCAACAGCCGGCGCTCCGGGCGCTCGTTCATGGCCATCAACTGCGCCGCGCTCCCCGAGCACCTGCTGGAGAGCGAGCTCTTCGGGCACGAGAAGGGGTCGTTCACGGGGGCGGACGTGCAGCGCCGCGGGCTGCTGGAGCTGGCCACGGGGGGCACCTTCTTCATGGACGAGATCTCGGAGATGAGCATGGACCTGCAGGCCAAGCTCCTCCGGGTGATCCAGGAGCGGAAGATCCGCCGGGTGGGCGGCGAGTCGGAGATCCCGATCGACGTGCGCTGGGTGTCGGCGACCAACCGCGACCCGGAGGCCGCGGTGCGCGAGGGGAACCTGCGGCAGGACCTGCTCTTCCGGCTGAACGTGGTGCCGGTGAAGCTCCCGCCGCTGCGGCAGCGGCGCGAGGACATCCCGGCGCTGGCGCAGCACTTCCTCAAGCGCTACGCGGCGGACTACGAGCGGCAGAACCTGCGCTTCACGCCGGACGCGCTGCGCGTGCTCTCGGACTACGACTGGCCCGGGAACGTGCGCGAGCTGCAGAACGTGGTGGAGCGCATCGTCTCGCTCTGCCTCCCCGGGCAGGAGATCACCCCGGAGGACCTGCCGGAGGAGCTGTCGATGCGGCGGGTGGGGACGGGCGGCGGGCGCAGCCTGGCCGCGTTCTCGGCGGACCAGCCGTTCCACGAGGCCAAGAACGACGCCATCAGCCTCTTCGAGAAGGAGTACCTGCGCGACCTGCTGCGCCGGCACAACGGCAACATCTCGCAGGCGGCGCGCACGGCGGGGATCGACCGCAAGACCATCCACCGCATGCTGTCGAAGTACCAGCTCACCGGGCGCGACTGACCGCCGCCAGCAGCGCCCGGGCGGCGGCCTCGGGGTCGTCCGCCCGCATCACCGCGCTGATCACCGCCACCCCGGCGGCCCCGGCCCGCGCCACCTCGCCCGCGCTCGCGACCGTGATCCCCCCGATCCCCACCACCGGGATCCGCACCGCCGCCGCCACCGCCGCCACCCGCTCCACCCCCACCGCCTCGCCCGCGTCCGCCTTGCTGGCGGTGGCGTAGACCGGGCCCACCCCCACGTAGTCGGCCCCGTCCCGCTCGGCCCGCCGCGCGGCCTCCGGAGTGGCGGCCGAGACGCCGAGGAGGAAGCCCGGGGGCGACAGGCGCCGCGCCGCCGCGACGGGGAGGTCGTTCTCGCCCACGTGCGCGCCGTCGGCGCCGGCGGCCAGCGCCACGTCCACCCGGTCGTTGACGAAGAGGAGCGCCCCGGCGGCGCGCGTCTCCGCCCGCAGCGCGCCCGCCAGCTCCACCAGCTCCCGCGCGCTCCCCTCCTTGACCCGCAGCTGCACGGCGGGCGCGCCACCCCGCAGCGCCGCCCGCACCACCGCCGGCACGGTGCGCCCGGCCGGGACGCCGGGATCGGTCACCACGACCAGCGCCAGCCGTGAGGCCAGCTCCGTCACGGCGGGGCGAGGGCGCGCGCCTCGCGCTGCGCGGCGCGCTTGGCGGCGTTGTGCTCCGCGAGGGT
>DASUNK010000235.1:0-2688 GCA_036277195.1 Longimicrobiaceae bacterium
GGCCGATCCTCGACCGCCTCTTCGCCGAGTTCGACCGGGTGAACCGGCTGCACTTCCGGGGGCAGCTCCCCCGCGTCCCCATCTTCCTGAGCCGGAAGATGCGCCGGCGCAACGGGCACTTCTCGTCGCAGCCGCTGGAGATCGTCATCTCCCGCCGGCTGTGCACCCACGGCGCCCCCGGCGAGGCCGAGCACACGGTGCGGCACGAGATGGTGCACCTCTGGCAGTACATGAACGGCCTTCCGGTGGACCACGGCCTGGCGTTCCGCCGGGTGGCCCACCGGGTGGACGTGCATCCGCGCGCCACGCGCGACGTGAAGTGGAAGGGGCGCTGAGCCCCGCCTACGGGGTCACTGTGCGCCGGTCGCGGGCGCGATCCGGTCGAGCTCGTCCAGCACCCGCGCGATTTCCTTGAGGATCTTCCCCTTCCACCCCGAGCCCAGGATGAAGCTCACCATGTAGCCCTTGAGCCCCCGGAACCCGGAGTGCTCCAGCCGCAGCCGGGTGCCGCCCGCCTCGGGGGTGAGCGTCCAGGCCACGCGGGTGTCGATGGCGTTGCTGACCCAGGAGTAGGCCAGGCGGCGGGGCGGGTCCGCCTCCAGCACCTGGCAGTCGACGATGCCGTTCCACCCCGGCTGGGGCGGCGCGCGGAACTGGAAGCGGTGCCCCACGCGCGGCTCGAAGTCGTTCTCCATGAGCCACTCGGAGATGGCGCGCCGGTCGGTGAGGGCGCGCCACACCCGGTCCGGCGGGTGGGGATAGAAGGCTTCGAAGGTGAGGGTGCGGCTCATGCCTCCTCGCTCCGGGGCTCGGGTTGGCGGTCGAGGTACTCTCCCAGCGCCTTCAGCCGGCGCGGCCAGAAGCGGCGGTAGTGCTCCACCCAGTCGTAGACCTCCTGCAGCGGCCCCGCCTCCAGCGTGTAGACCCGCTGCCGCCCCGCCTTGCGCGGCCGCACCAGCCCGGCCTCGCGCAGCACGCGCAGGTGCCGCGAGATGGCCGGCTGCGACACCGGGAACCGCTCCACCAGCTCGTTCACCGACCGGTCCGTCTCGCGGAGCAGCTCCAGCATGGCCCGCCGGGTGGGGTCCGCCACGGCGCGGAACACGTCGGCCCTCTCCAGGTCGTCGAACATGCACGGAATATATAACCGATATGTTATTAGTCAAGACGGGTGGCGGGTGGTTACTCTACCGCCATCCCCTGACCCGGACGGACGGATGCCGGAAACCACGCTGGTGGCGGAGAAGACGGGCGACTTGCGGCTGGACGCGGCGGCCAAGGAGGAGCGGTACCGGCTGCTGGCGGAGCAGATCGAGGCCGCCCTGGCGGGCGAGCGCGACCTGCTGGCGTGCATGGCCACGGTGGTGTGCCTGCTGCACCACGGCTTCCCCTACTACTTCTGGACAGGCTTCTACCGTCGCGTCGGCGAGCGGAGGCTGCTGGTGGGGCCCTACCAGGGGACGCTCGGGTGCCTGGAGATCGATTTCGGGCGGGGCGTCTGCGGCACCGCCGCCGCGGAGCGCCGCACCCTGGTGGTGCCGGACGTGCACGCCTTCCCCGGCCACATCGCCTGCGACGCCGCGTCGGCCTCGGAGATCGTGGTGCCGGTGTTCGGCGCCCGCGGCGAGCTCGTCGGCGTGTTCGACGTGGACAGCACCCTCCCCGCCGCCTTCGACGAGGTGGACCGGCGGCACCTCGAGCGGATCCTGGCCCTCCTCGCGGACCGCGAGCCGCTGCCGCTGGTCTCCACGGGGTAGTCGTGCCGGTGCGCGCGCTGCTGCGGGTGCCGCTCTTCTGGAAGATCCTCATCGCCAACGCCGTGCTGGTGCTGCTGGGGGCCGTGCTGGGCGGCACCCTCACGGCGTCGTACGGAGTGCCCGTCGTCGCGCTGGTGGGCGTGGCCGTCACCCTGCTGGTCAACGCCGCCATCCTCCGCCTAGCGCTCAAGCCGCTGGAGCTGCTGGAGCGCACCGCCGAGCGCGTGCGCTCCGGTGACCTCGACGCGCGCGCCCCCCACTCGCCGGTGGCGGACCGCGACCTGGAGCACCTCACCCGCACCTTCAACGGGATGCTCGACGCGGGCGCGGCCGCCCGCGAGCGCCTGCGCGAGCTGGCCGCCCGCGCGCTCACCGCCGCCGAGGAGGAGCGCAAGCGCATCGCCCGCGAGCTGCACGACGAGACCGCCCAGCGCCTGGCCGCCCTCCTCGTCCGCACCCGCGCGGCCCGCAACGCCGCCGCCGACCCGGAGCGGCTGGACGCCCTCCTCGACGACCTGCGCCGCGACCTGGGCGAGGCGCTGGAGGGGGTGCGCCGCTTCGCCCGGGGGCTGCGCCCGCCCGCGCTCGACGAGCTGGGGCTGGTGCCGGCCATCGAGTCGCACCTGCGCCACGTGGCCGAGACCTCCGGCCTGGAGGTGACGCTCGACGCCGCGCCCGTGGGCGGCGCCCTCTCGCCCGAGGCCGAGCTGGCCGTCTACCGCATCGTGCAGGAGGCGCTCGCCAACGTCGTCCGCCACGCCGGGGCCCGCCGCGCCGCCGTGCGCCTGGCCCGCGAGGCCGGCCACCTGGTGGTGAGCGTCGAGGACGATGGGAAGGGCTTCTCGCCGAGGGGCGGGGGCGGCGGGCTCGGCCTCTTCGGCATGAGCGAGCGCGCCGGCTACCTGGGCGGGCGGGTGGAGGTGCGGAGCGC
>DASUNK010000236.1:0-2017 GCA_036277195.1 Longimicrobiaceae bacterium
CTCCCCCTCCCCCAGGGGTTTTTGGGGGAGGGGGTCGGGGGGAGGGGGCCCTCTCCCGCTCACCAGAATCGCGTAAGATGCAACTCGAATTCGAGCTCCTCGACCTGCGCACCCGGCACGCCTTCAAGATCGCCCGCGAGCTGGCGCCCGCGCCGCGGCAGGCGGTGTGGGTGCGGCTGCGCGACGACGACGGCGTCGAGGGATGGGGCGAGGCCGACGCCACCCCCTACTACGGCGAGACCGCCGACTCCGTCGCCGCCCTCCTCCCCCGCCTCGGCGCCGTGCTGGACGACGCCGCCGCGGGCGACCCCTTCGCCCTGGAGCGGATCGAGGCGGCGCTGGCGCACGCCGTCGGCCGGAACCCGGCGGCGCGCTGCGCCCTCTCCGCCGCGCTCCACGACCTGGTGGGGAAGCGCCTCGGCGTCCCCGTCTGGAAGCTGTGGGGGCTGGACCCCGCCGCCGCGCCGCTCTCCTCCTTCACCATCGGCATCGACGAGCTGGAAGTCATGCGCCGGAAGGTGCGCGAGGCCGCCGCCTATCCCATCCTCAAGATCAAGGTCGGCACGCCGCGCGACGAGCAGATCCTGCGCATGATCCGCGACGAGGCGCCGAACAAGACCATCCGCGTGGACGCCAACACCGGGTGGACGGCCAAGCAGGCCCTCCGCGCCATGCCGCTGCTGGCCGAGTTCGGGGTGGAGTTCGTGGAGCAGCCCCTCCCCCCCGGCGACCTGGAGGGGCTGCGCCTGCTCCGCGCGCACTCGCCCCTTCCCGTCATCGCCGACGAGAGCTGCGAGACCGCGGAGGACGTGGCCAGGCTGGTGGGGGTGGTCGACGGGGTGAACGTCAAGCTCGCCAAGGCGGGGAGCCTGCGCGAGGCGGTGCGCATCGTCCACGCCGCGCGGGCGCACGGAATGAGCGTGATGCTGGGGTGCATGGTGGAGACCACGCTCGGCGTCGCCGCGGCCGTGCAGCTTGCCCCGCTGGTGGACTACGTGGACCTGGACGGCGCCGCGCTGCTGGCCGAGGACCCGTTCACCGGGCCGGGGCTGGAGCCGGACGGCCGCCTGCGCTTCAACCCGGAGCCGGGGCTGGGGGTCAGCCGGAGGGGCTGACCCCCGCTCCGCGGGACGGCTAGTCGGTGCAGGTGTGGAGGGTGGCCTTGCAGCTCAACGGCTGGCTCCAGGGGCAGCCGGGCCCCTCCTCCAGCGCCTTCTCCTCCATCTCGAACGACGTCACCGCCAGGGCTTCCAGGTCCAGCGTCAGCTTCGGCTTCATCGGCTTCCTCCAGGTGTGGTTTGGGGGATTGGGGACAACGGACGATATCCAGCTTCTCCCGACGGCGCAACGAGCGCGGCTTGCGTCCGCTGTTAGCTTCCTCGCTGGCGTCTCCCTCTCCCCCTTCCGATTCCTGGCGCGGTGTACGTCGAGGTCGCCCTCCCCCTCCCGCTGCCGCGCACCTTCACCTACCGGGTGCCGGACGAGCTGCGCGCCGGGGCCCGCCCCGGCGCGCGCGTGCTGGTGCCCTTCGGCAGCAAGGAGCGGATCGGCTGGATCGACCGCGTGGCGGAGACGGGCGGCAGCGAGAAGACGAAGGCCATCCTGGGCGTGCTCGACCCCAGCCCCAGCGCCACCCCCTCCGTCCTGCGCCTCTCCCGCTGGATCGCCGAGTACTACCTGGCCCCGCTCGGGCTGGTGCTGCGCTCCGCCCTCCCCGCCGGCCTCACCGACGCCACCAGCGACTTCGTCACCCTCCTCCCCGGCGCGGAGCCGTCCGACGAGCTATCGCCGCTGGAGACGATGGTGGTGGAGTGGCTGCGCGGCGCCGGCGAGGGGCCGCTCCCCGTGGCCCGGCTCCGCCGGGAGCTGGGAGCACATGCCTGGTGGCCCGCCATCCGCCGCCTGGAGGAGCGGGGGATGGTGCGCGTGGACTCCGAGGGCCCGCGGGTGGGGCCGCCCGTGCGCACCCGTCGCGTGGTGGAGATCGTCCGCCGCCTCCCCTCGCTGCTGGAGCGCG
>DASUNK010000237.1:0-2518 GCA_036277195.1 Longimicrobiaceae bacterium
GTCGGCACCACGGGTGGCAGCACCGGCAACTCCGCGCGGCGAATCTCCTCCACGCGCCCGGCCAGCTCCGCTACGGTGGGTCCCTCGAAGAGCGCCCGCAGCGGCAGTTCGACGCCGAACAGCTCGCGGACCCGCGACACCACCCGGGTGGCCAGCAGCGAGTGCCCGCCCAGCTCGAAGAAGTTGTCGTTCGCCCCCACCCGCTCCAGGCGCAGCACCTCCGCCCAGATCCCCGCCAGCACCTCCTCCACCGGCGTCCGCGGCGCCACGTACCGGTCCTCCGCCGGCGCGAGCTCCGGCGCCGGCAATGCCTTGCGGTCCAGCTTGCCGTTGGGCGTCAGCGGCAGCGCGTCCAGGAAGACGAACGCGGACGGCACCATGTACTCCGGCAGGCTCTCCCGCAGGTGCGCGCGCAGCTCAGCCGCCTCCACACCTCCGACGACGTACGCCACCAGCCGCTGCTCGCCCGCCTCCGCGCGCGCCATCACCACGCAGTCGGCGACGCTCCCGTGCCCGCGCAGCACCGCCTCGATCTCGCCCAGCTCGATGCGGAAGCCGCGCACCTTCACCTGGTGGTCGTTCCGGCCCAGGAACTCCAGCGTCCCATCCGGCCGCCAGCGCGCGAGATCGCCTGTGCGGTACAGGCGCGCGCCCGGCTCAGCGGCGAACGGGTCGGGGACGAACTTCTCCGCCGAGAGCCCCGGCCGCCCCAGGTATCCGCGCGCCACGCCGGCCCCGCCGATGTACAGTTCGCCCGGGACCCCCGCCGGCACCGGGGACAGGAACCTGTCCAGCACGTACACCCGCGTGTTCGCCACCGGCGCGCCGATGGAGACGTGCCCGCGGCCCACGTCCGGCCCCGCGCCCAGCTGCTGCGCCGTCGACCAGATGGTGGTCTCCGTTGGCCCGTACACGTTCCAGAGCGCGCCGACGCGCTCGCGCAGCCGCGCGGCGAGCTCGGCCGGGAGCGCCTCGCCGCCGCTGAGGGCGCGCAGGCTCTCCGCGCCCTCCCAGCCGGCGTCGAGGAGGAGCCGCCAGGTCGCGGGCGTGGCCTGCAGCACGGTCCCGGCGCCCGCGGCGACCGCCTCCCGCAGCAGGGCGGGATCGGACGCCGCGGAGCGGTCCAGGATCTCCACCCGCGCGCCCGAGAGCAGCGGAAGGAAGAGCTCGAGCACCGAGATGTCGAAAGCGAGGGTGGTGATGGCGAGCAACCGGTCCCCGGGCGCCATCGCCACGGTCCCGCGCATCGACCAGAGCAGGTTCACCACGCCCCGATGCGCGTTCATCACCCCCTTGGGGCGGCCGGTGGAGCCGGAGGTGTAGATGACGTACGCCAGCGAATCCGGCCCCGCGCCGCCCGCCGGGTTCTCCGCCGGCTCCGCCGCCAGCCGCTCCGACAGCGCGTCCACCGCCAGCACCTCGACGCCTTCGTGCGCGGGGACGGTCCCGCGCAGGGCAGCCTGCACCAGCACCAGCGGCACGCCGCTGTCGTCCAGCATGTACGCCAGCCGCTCGGCGGGCAGGCCGGGGTCCAGCGGCACGTAGGCGCCCCCGGCCTTCAGCACCGCCAGGAGGGAGATCACCATCTCCAGGCTCCGCTCCAGGCAGATCCCCACCCGCACCTCCGGGCCCACCCCGCGGCCGCGCAGGTGGTGGGCGAGGCGGTTGGCACGCGCGTTCAGCTCCGCGTACGTGAGCGACGCGTCCTCGAAGACGATGGCGACAGCGTCCGGCGTCCGCGCCGCCTGCCGCTCGAAGACCTGGTGAATGCAAGCTTCCGCGGGATACTCCCCTTCGGTCCGGTTCCACGCCTCCAGAACGAGCGCGCGCTCCGCCTCGCCGAGCAGCTCCAGCTGCGAAAGCCGCACGTCCGCGTCCGCGGCGACCTGCTCCAGCACCCGCTCCAGGTGGCCGAGCATCCGGTCGACCGTGCCGCGCTCGAAGAGGTCGGTGTTGTAGTTCAGTGCGCCGCGCAGGCCCTGGGGGGTCGCCGCGAGCGTCAGGGAGAGATCGAACTGGGCGGTCCCGAGCTCCGCACCGACTCCGCTCACGTTCAGCCCCGGAAGAGCGCCTCCCCCGCCCCCCGCGTTCTGGAGCGTGAACATCACCTGGAACAGGGGCGAGTGGCTCAGGGACCGCTCCGGCTGCAGCTCGGCCACCAGCTTCTCGAACGGCACCTCCTGGTGCTCGTACGCGCCCAGCGTCGCCTCCCGCACCCGCCGCAGGGTTTCGCGGAAGCTCGGGTTTCCCGAGAGGTCGGTGCGCAGCACCAGGGTGTTGGCGAAGAAGCCGATCAGCTCCTCCACCTCCCCGCGCGTGCGGCCGGCGATCGGGCTCCCCACCACCACGTCCTCGCCGCCGGCGTACTTGCCGAGCAGCACCTGGAAGGCGCCCAGCAGCGTCATGAACAGCGTCGTCCCCTCGCTGCGCCCCAGCGCCTGCAACCGCTCCAGCAGCTCGAGGGAGAGCTCTACCGGAACCATCGCGCCCCGGTACGTCTGCATCGGCGGGCGCGGAT
>DASUNK010000238.1:0-2771 GCA_036277195.1 Longimicrobiaceae bacterium
GCTGGGCTCGGTGGTCGACGGTGTCGACATCCGCAGCGCGTCGGGCGCCACGCTGGTGACGGTGGACAGCCGCCGGCTGGTGAGCGGAGACCTGGGCGTGGCGCGGAGCGGCACGCTCTCGCTGCGCATCTCGCTGCGCGACCCCGGCGGCGGCGTGCTCCAACCCGGCCCGGGCGACCTGATCGCCGTCAACGCCACGGCCGCCAGGAGGGCGGCCGCCGGCAGCAGCTTCGCGATCTTCATCTTCCTGGTCCTGCTCGCAGTTCCCGCGCGGGCCGGCATCCCGCGCCGGCCCGCTTCGCGGACGAATACCGCCCGGGCGCGGCCCGGTTCCCGCCCGCTCAGAAGAGCAGGCGGTACACCAGCGACAGGTTCAGCCCGGGGTTGAAGGCGAAGTCCTTGATGCGGCTCGACGCGTCCGCGTAGCGCTCGTCCAGCAGGTTCTCCACCCGCGCCGTCACCGAGTGCACCTGCCCGCGCCGGATCAGCGTGTACCCCGCGTGCAGGTTCACCAGCTCGTACGCCCCGGTCGCCCCCTCGCCCGGGGGCACGCGGTCCTGGGCGAAGACGTGCCGCGCCTCCACCCCCGCCGACCAGCGGCCGTCGTCCCAGCGCGCCGAGGCGCCCAGCCGCGCCGCCGGCATGAACGGCAGCGGCCCGCCGTCCACGAAGTCGCCCCGCACCACGTCGCCCATCGCCCCCAGCACGATGCGCGGCGTCAGCGTGGCCTCCACCTGCCCCTCGATGCCGCGCAGCGCGGCGTCGGCCTGGCGGAACACCGCCAGCGGCACCGTGACGTCCTCGCCGTCTTCGGCGACGGTGGTGTCGCGGTCGCTGAAGGGGAAGATGTAGTTGTCGATGCGGCTGTAGAACGCCGAGAGCTGCGCGTTGACGTGCTCGGACTGGGCGCGCAGCACGCCCTCCACCCCGGTGTTGGTCTCCACCTCCAGCTCCGGGTTGCCGACGTCGAAGGTGCCGGCGGCGGCGTGGAAGGCGTTGGAGAACAGCTCCTCCACCGTGGGCGCGCGGAAGCTGCGCGCGGCGCTCACGCTGGCCGAGATCCGCTCGCCCAGCGGCACGCTCAGCCCCAGCGAGGCGGAGAGGTTGTCGAAGTCGCGGGTGCGCGCCGGGCCGAAGCGCCCGCCGCCCTCGGAGTCGATGCGGTACAGGTCGTAGCGCGCGCCGGCCTGCAGCCGCGGGCCTTCGCCGCCGCCCAGCGGCAGCTCCTGGTAGACGAACGCGCCGAAGTTGCGGCTGTCGGCGGCCGGGGTGAGCGCCTCCTCGCCCTCGGGCGCGTACTGCTTGAGGAGGGTGGAGAGCCCCACCGCGCCGCTGAAGCGCCCGAAGAGGGTGCGCGCCGTGAGCCCCGCCGTCTGCGTGTTCAGGCGGAAGCGGCTCCCCACCTCGCCCCCGGCCTCCACCTCGTCGTGGCCGTACCACTGGGCGGAGCCGTCCAGGCGCAGGTCGGTGACGCCGGCGTCGCCCAGCACCAGGTCGAAGCGCCCGTCGCCGGCGATGCGGTCGCCCTCGATGCTCACCCCCGCCTCCTCGGCGTCGGGGGGCGCGGGGAGGCCGTACTCGAAGCGGTAGCCGCCCAGCGACACGCCGCCGCGGGCGCGCTCGCCCACGTAGGCCGCGCCCGCCACCGCGTAGGCGTTGCGGTAGAAGGTGTTGTCGAGCGTGCCGCCGCCGCCCACGCGCACGTCGTCCACCCGGCGGCCGCCACCGCGCACCGTCCGCGCGCCCCAGCCGCCCAGCGGCCAGGTGACCTCGCCCGAGAGGGCGCCGCCGGGGTTCACCGACTCGCCCTGCGCGGAGACGTACCCCTCGGCGTGGCTGGGCACGCTGGTGGGGATGTCGGCGGTGATGACGTTCACCACCCCGCCCAGGGCGTTGTTGCCGTAGAGGAGCGAGGCGGGGCCGCGCACCACCTCCACGCGGGTGGCGGCCAGCGGGTCCACCGAGAGGCCGTGGTCGGCCGAGGTGGCCGAGAGGTCGCCGGTGCGCTGGCCGTTCTGCAGCACCAGCACGCGCTCGCCGCTCAGCCCGCGGATGACGGGGGTGGAGGCGGCGGGCCCCGCGTAGCGCACGGACATCCCCGGCTCGGAGGAGAGCGTCTGGGCCACGGTGGTGCCCACCCGCCGCTCCAGCGCCTTGCCGGAGAGCTCCACCGTGCTCTGGGTGATGCGCAGCGGGTCCGCGCTGGCCGGCGAGGCGGTGACGTTGATCCCCTCGATGGAGAGCGGCGTGGGACGGAGCCGCACCGTCACCCGCACCTCGGGCCCCTCCTCGGGGAGGGTGACCACGGCGTGGCCGGGGGCGTAGCCCAGCAGCGTCACGTCCAGGTGATAGGTGCCGGCGCGCAGCGCGCGGAAGACGAAGGTGCCCTCCACGCCCGTGGTGGTGGAGCGGTTGACCTCGGCGATGACGACGCGCGCGTTGGGGAGCGGCGCGCCGGTGGTGTCCTGCACCGTTCCCACGATGGGGGGCGCGAGGCCGGGATCGGCCGGCGCGGCCGCGAGGGCCCCGGCGCCGGAGAGGCACAGTACGGCGCACGCGCCCAGCGCGCGCCGCGGCAGAGTCGAGAACCTCATGGGAATCTCCTGATCCTGACGTACAGCCATGCCTGCGCCGGACGGAAAGTCCGGGCGCGGAGCCAACGTTGGGGCGCCGCACGGGGCGGCGGGGATCAGGAGAGAGCGGGTGGAGCGCGGGCGTGGAGGCGGGCCGCGGGAGCGGTGCCCTGGAGCCGCGCCTCGGCGGGCGCGGGC
>DASUNK010000239.1:0-5953 GCA_036277195.1 Longimicrobiaceae bacterium
GGCGAGCTCAACCGGCTGCGCGGCACCAAGAGCCCGGCCGAGCTGGACCTGCTGCGCCGCGCCATCGAGATCACCTCCTTCGCCCACCTCGACGCCATGCGCACGGTGGAGCCGGGGATGAACGAGTTCGAGGTGCAGGCGCTGATCGAGTACACCTTCCGCCGCCACGGCGCGGACGGGCGCGCCTTCCCCAGCATCGTGGGCTCCGGGCCCAACGCCACCACGCTGCACTACCAGGACGCCAGCCGCTTCATGCAGCCGGGCGAGACGGTGGTGATGGACATCGGCGCCAGCTACCGCGGCTACGCGGCCGACGTCACCCGCACCGTCCCGGTCAGCGGGCGCTTCACCCCCGAGCAGCGGCAGGTCTACGAGATCGTGCTCGCTGCGCAGAAGGCGGCCGAGGCGCAGGTGCGGCCGGGCGTCACCCTGCAGGCCATCAGCCAGACGGCCTCGCGCGTGGTCGCCGAGGGGCTGGCGCGGCTGGGGCTGATCGAATCGCCCACCGCCACCTACGACTGCCTCCTCCCCGGCGGCGGCCGGGGGACGTGCCCGCAATCCTTCCTCTACTACATGCACGGCCTCGGGCACGGCATCGGGCTGAACGTGCACGACCCGGAGGCGGCCTACTTCGGCGCCTTCGCGGCGGGGAGCGCCTTCACCATCGAGCCGGGGATCTACGTGCGCGCCGACGTGCTGGACGTGCTCCCCGACACGCCGGGCAACCGCGCGCTGGCGGCGAAGCTGCGCCCCGCGGTGGAGCGCTACCGCGACATCGGCGTGCGCATCGAGGATGACTACTTCGTCACCGCGGGCGGGGTGGAGCGCATCAGCGCCGGGGCGCCGCGGGAGATCGCGGAGATCGAGCGGCTGATGGCGGAGGAGGGCACCGGCAACCGCGGGCGGCGCCCGGAGGTGGTGGAGTGGTACCGGCAGACGGAGCCGCGTTAGCGTTCGATTAAGCCGCCGCCCCGGCGTCAATCCCGGGGCGGCTGCTGCGTTAGAATCCGTCGGCAGCAACCGAACCCGATCTCCGTCCTCCGCCACGATCCCGTGATGCCCGTCCGCCGCAACCGTATCCCGTTCCGCCCTCACCCGCCGCGCGAGGCCGCCGCCGCGCGCCGCGCCGGGGTGCGCCGCGCCGCCGTGGCCGCCGTGCTCCTCCCCGCGCTGGTGGGAGGCTTCGCGCTGCAGGCGTGGACGGGCGACGACGGCTCGCGCCTCTTCCACCAGGTGATGGCCCACCTGGTGAACGACAGCCCCGACTCGCTGACGGCCGACGCCCTCTACGAGAAGGCGGCCCGCGGGCTGGTGGAGAGCATCGGCGACCCGTACGCGCAGCTCTACTCGCCCCGGGAGCTGGCGGAGTTCTCGCGCGAGGCGCTGCGCGGGCGCTACGGCGGGCTGGGGATGACGGTGGAGCGCCTCAGCGACACCGTCACCATCACCCGCGTCTTCCCCTCCACTCCCGCGCGCGCCGCCGGCATCCGCCCGGGCGACCGCATCCTGGCGGTGGACGGGACGCCGGTGGTGGGATGGGAGCTGGCGCGGGTGACGGAGCGGCTGCTGGGCGAGCCCGGCACCCCGGTGCGCGTGACGCTGGCCCGCCGCGGCCGGGGGACGCTGCGGCTGGAGGTGCACCGCGCCGCGGTGAGCGTGCCCGCCGTCCCCTTCGCCACCGTGCTGGAGGACGGCATCGGCTACCTCCCGCTGGAGCAGTTCAGCGAGAGCTCGCGCGCCGAGCTGGAGAGCGCCTTCGCGGGGCTGCGCAAGTCCGGCGCGCGGGCCTTCGTCCTCGACCTGCGCGGCAACGGCGGCGGCAGCCTGGACCAGGCCATCCGCATCAGCAACCTCTTCGTGCGGCGGGGGAGCGAGATCGTGCGCGTGGTCTACCGCAACGCGGCGCCCGAAGTCTACCTGGCCACGGAGGAGCCGCTGGTGCCCGCGGGGATGCCCGTGGTGGTGCTGGCGGACGAGGGCGCCGCCTCGGCCTCGGAGATCGTGGCCGGGGCGCTGCAGGACCACGACCGCGCGGTGATCGTCGGCACCACCACCTACGGCAAGGGGCTGGTGCAGGACCTCTTCCAGCTCGAGCACGGCTGGGCGCTGAAGCTGACCACGGGGAAGTGGTACACGCCCAGCGGCCGCTCCATCCAGCGCGCCCGCTCGGACACGCTCCCACCCTCGGACTCCGCGCTCGCCGCGCGCCCCGTCTACCGCTCGGGCGCCGGGCGGCTGCTCTACGGGGGTGGCGGCATCGCGCCGGACCTGGTGGTGCGCGACGACACCCTGCGGGGCGCGGAGCGGGCGCTGATGGAGGCGCTGCTGGAGCACCCGGACGCGGTGGACGAGGCGCTCACCGAGGTGGCGCTGGAGCTGGGGCTGGACGCCGGGGCGGACTTCGCGGTGCAGCCCGCGTGGCGCGAGCGGCTGCGGGCGCGGCTGGAGCGGGCCGGGGTGCGGGTCGACGCGGCCCGCTACGACGCCGGCGGCGCGCTGGTGGACCGGCTGCTGGAGCAGCGCGCGGCCGGGCTGGTGTTCGGCGATTCGGCGGTGTTTCGCCGCACCCGCGGGCGCGACCCGCAGCTGCAGGCCGCGCTGCGGGTGCTGCGCGGCGCCCGCACGCAGCAGGAGGCCTTCGCCCGCGTGGAGCCCTAGGCCCGCCGCCTTCCATCACCCAAGAGAGAGCCATGACCTGTCCCGCCCGGGCCGCGGTGGTCCGGGCGCAGCGAACGCTTCACACCTGCAAGGAGCTGGTCTCGTGAACCTCAGGCATTGTCTGACCGCGCCCGTGGCGCTGCTGCTGGCGCTGGCGGCGGGCGGCCTGCACGCGCAGGCGCGCACCGCCCCGGGCGAAGGGCCGTTCAAGCACGTGCCGCGCCCCACCACCGCCGCCATCAGCGCCGCCGACGCCATGACCCGGGTGTACGTCCTGGCCGACGACTCCATGATGGGGCGCGAGGCCGGCACGCGCGGCGGCGCCATGGGCACCGACTACATCGCCCGCGAGCTGCAGCGCCTGGGGCTGGAGCCCGCGGGCGACAACGGCACCTACTTCCAGGCCATCCCCCTGGTGCGGCGCGGCGTGGACCCGGCCTCCGCCCTCACCGTCGGCGGCGCGGCGCTCACGCTGTGGACCGACTTCGTCCCCCTCCCCGCGCTGGGCGGGGCGTTCACCTATCACCCCGAGTTCCGCAGCGCCGGCGCGCCGGCCGTCTACGGCGGCCGCCTGGGCGACGCGAACGTCATCTCCCCCGAGGCCGCGGCCGGGAAGTTCGTGGTGTTCTCCGCGCCGCTGGGGCAGAACGGCCAGCCCACCTACCAGTTCTGGACGCAGGGCTCGCTGGCGCGCTACCAGCAGGCGGCCGGCGTCGCCATCGCCGTGCTCGACCTCACCCCGGCCGGCGTGGTGGGCTTCTTCCGCCAGGAGCAGTATGCCATGGCGGACCCGGCGGCCCGCCCGCTCCCGGCGCCTCCCGGCTTCATCGTCACCTCCGCCGTGGCCGAGCGCGTCCTGGGCGCCCCGCTCGCCGGGCTGGCCGTGGGCGCGGCCGGCGCGGCCTCGGTGGGCGGCAGCTCGCGCTTCGCCGACCAGCCCACCGAGGCCCCGGCGCGCAACGTGGTGGCCGTGCTGCGCGGCGGCGACCCGCGGCTCCGCGGCGAGTACGTGGCCATCGGCTCGCACAACGACCACGACGGCGTGAGCCCCCAGGCCGTGGACCACGACTCGCTCCTCGCCTTCAACCGCGTGCTGCGCCCTCAGGGGGCGGACCAGCTCCCCGACTCGGTGACGCCCGACAAGGCGGCGCGCTTCCGCGCCGAGCTGGACCGGCTGCGCGCCCTCCGCCAGCCCCGGCGCGACTCGGTGTTCAACGGCGCGGACGACGACGCCTCGGGGGTGGTGGGGATGCTGGAGATCGCCGAAGCGTTCGTGCGGGCGCCGCAGCGGCCGCGGCGCTCCGTCCTCTTCGTCTGGCACACGGCCGAGGAGAAGGGGCTGCTCGGCTCCCGCTACTACGGCGACCATCCCACGGTGCCGCGCGACGCCATCGTGGCGCAGCTGAACATCGACATGATCGGGCGCGGCAAGGCGGGCGACCTGGAGGGCGGGGGCGACGCCTACCTGCAGCTGGTGGGGTCGCGGCGGCTCTCCACCGAGCTGGGGAACCTGGTGGAGGAGGTGAACCGGACGAAGGGGAGCGGTTTCACCTTCGACTATTCGATGGATGCGGACAACCACCCGCAGAACATCTACTGCCGGAGCGACCACTACAACTATGCGCGGTGGGGGATTCCGGTAACGTTCTTCACCACGGGCGGGCACTCGGACTACCACATGCTGACGGACGAGCCGCAGTACATCGACTTCCCGAAGCTGGCGCGGGTGAGCCAGTTCATCCACGACGTGGCGGAGGCGATCGCCAACCGCGACGCGCGGCTGGTGGTGGACAAGCCGAAGCCGAACCCGGACGGCCCCTGCCAGCAGTGAGGTAGGGTATGGGAATGGGAAGGGGGAGAGGGCGGCTGGCCCCCTCCCCCGACCCCTCCCCCAATAAACCCTGGGGGAGGGGAGAACAACGCCTCGATCGCACGAATCGCCGTAGGGGCGAGGCATGCCTCGCCCGTGCCCGCGTGGGCCGGAGCGGCGGGTCCTGCCTACGTTCTACTTCTTCTTCGGCTTCGGAGGACCGATGTCCCTGCCGCCGCCAGACTTCTTGCCGGGCTCCTTGCTCGGCCAGCCGCCAGGTCCTTTCCCGCCCCCACTCTTGCCTCCACCACCGCTCTTGCCTCCACCTCCGCCCTTGGCTCCGCCCGTAGCTTTGGCCATCGCTGCCTCCTTGTCGGAATTGCGCCGGATGGTGTGCTGAAGTATGCCGCCAGAAGGATGCCGGGGCGTCAGAACAGGTCGGCCCGCATGTCCAAGGTGGCGTCGGGCTCGCGGCTCAGGAAGACGTCGGGAGGAAGCGAGTCGCCGAAAGCCACGTTGTACGTCGCCTCCGTGTACAGCTGCCCGGAATAGCTGGAATATCTCCCGTTGATGATGAGCCGGGCCGTCTGCCCCTTCGCCAGGGTGAGGGCACGGGGCGTGTCGTGCCGGACGGGCAGGCCGATCGCGCGGTTGTAGCGCAGGCCGAGTGTCACGGTGTCGTTAGCCGCGCCGATGACGAGATCACCCTGACGCCTCGGAGGAGCGGGGCCGGCACGGGACTCCTTCAGCGTGGGCGTGAAATCGTTCCGCTCGAGCAGCCAGTAGTGCTCGTAGGCGTAGCCGTCGTCGGCGCCGGCGTGCATCGCGAGCGCCCGCGGGAGGCGGTTGCGCGCCGTCGCCGCCGGGGCGCCGCGCGACTCCTTGGTGTAGAGGATGTCGACCCGCTGGACCCAGAGCATGCTACCTGGCGGACGATTCGGGAAATGCGGCCAGGAACGCGGCGGCGAAGGGCGAGCGTTCGATGGCGGCCTCGTCGAACCGGGTCTCCCACTGGAGGCCGTCGCTGTTCGCCAGGAGGATGAGGGTGAGCCGTTCGTCGAGCACCTTCAGGTAGAGCGCGGAATACCGCCCCTCCCACAGCCCGGTGTGCCACGCCAGGCGCCGGCCCTCGCGCTCCGCCAGGAACCATCCGAGCCCGTACGGCAGTTCCGCGCCGGCCGGCGTGCGCGCCGGCGTCCAGAGCAGCGCGCGCCACTCGGGTGAGAGCAGCCGCCCGTGGTCGAGGGCGACGTCGAAGCGAGCCAGGTCCATCGCGCTCGCGATCACCCCGCCGGCGGCACCGTCCCCCTGTGGCGGCGGGGGATCGGAGCGCGCGAGCCGCCCCGCCGAATCGATGTGATACGGCGTCGCGAGCAGCGCGGCGAGGTCGGCGCGGAGCGGGAGCCGCCGGTGGGTGCGCGCGGCGTTTCGCATGCCGGCCGGGCGGAAGACGAGCGAGTCCACCAGGTCGGAGAACGCGCGCCC
>DASUNK010000240.1:0-2505 GCA_036277195.1 Longimicrobiaceae bacterium
CCGCCCCGGCCGCGCGGATGGCCTGCGCCCCGAAGCGGAACTGCTGCACCACGCCGTCCAGCCGCCCGTTCAGCGACTCGTGCAGCGGCCCGAGCACGCCCAGCCAGAGCTCGCGCTGCTCCTGCGCGGTGGGGAGCCCCAGGTCCAGCCGGAGCAGCAGGCGCTGCCGGGGGCGGAGCGGCTGCGGGCCGCACACCAGCACCGTCCCCAGCGGCTGCTCCACGAAGGCGGTGAGGGCGCGCACCGTCTCGGGGTCGTCGCCGTCGTCCCACTCCAGCACCAGCACGTCGCCGGTGAGGGCGGCCTCGCGCTCCCAGAGGCGGGCGGTCAGCTCGCGCGCGTCGGCGGCGCGGGGGAGGTCGGCGGCGCGCAGCACCCACGCCTGCGCCCCGGGGGGGCACGCCGCGGCGGCGATGGCGCGCGCGGCGGCCGGGTCGTCGCCCACCAGTTGCACCGCGGGGGCGCCCGCCCAGTCGCCCGGCCCCTCCCACAGCTCGGCGATGCGCCGGGCGAGCGCGGCGTGCGAGGGCGGGAGCGCGCCGGCGGGGGGGACGAGCTGGAGGAGGCCGCGCAGCCGCTCGTCCTGGCACCAGACGCCGGCCAGGTAGTGGAGGATGCGCTCGTCGATGCGCAGCGGGCTGGTGGGGAGGGTGGCGCCGGCGCCCACCTCCAGCAGCCGCCAGCGGCGCAGCGGGCCGCCGGGCGCCAGCGCGCTCCAGTGCGCGCCGGGGAGGGCAGCCAGCGCCAGCCCGAAGGTGGGGTGCGCCCGCACCGCGTCGCCCTGCGCGGCGGCGCAGAGCGGGGCGAAGGCCGCGTCGAGCTCCATCCCGGCGCAGAGGAGGAGGACGTCGCGCTCGAAGGGGGTGAGCCCGAAGCTCTCCGCCACCGCCTCCAGCGCGGCCGGCGGCCCGCCCTCGCCGGGGTCGGCGGCGGCGTCGGCCGGGTCCGGCGGGGCGCCCGCGTGGCGGCGCAGGTGCGCGCGCACGCCCCCGAGCGCGGCCACCAGGCGGCGCTGGTTGGCCTCGGGCCAGGCGGCCGGGGCGGCGGCGGGGACCGCCATCACACGATCTCCACGGTGGGGCCCACGTACCGGCCGAAGGTGGGGCTCGCCTCCACCACGTCCACCTCCAGCGGGCTCTCGGCGCCGTCCACCTGCAGCCGCGCCAGGTAGGTCCCCGGCACCACGCCGCTCACCCGGATGATGAACGCGTCCGCGGTCTCGGGCGCGGCCGGGGCGTTGCGCGCGGGGAGGGGGAAGGAGTAGCCGAAGGGCGCGCGGTCCGCCGGGGCCCCCAGCTCGTTGAGGAAGAGCACCACCCGCTGCGAGCGTCCCACCGGCGGGTCGACCTCCACCTCCACGTCGCCGGTGACCCGCCCGCCGGAGATCGAGGTGCGGGTGAAGTCGATCAGCCCCAGGCTGGGACGGAGGAGGAAGGCCACCACGTTCGAGGCGGTGCCGCCGTGGGGGAGCGGGGGCTCGCCGAGGAGCATCTGGTGCACCACCTGCGCGCCCTGCACTCCGGCGCGGAGGACCGCGGGGAGCGCCACGGTGATCGCGTCGGGGGAGAGGTCGGCGGCCGCCGGGGTGATCTCCTCCTCGCCGATGCGCACCCGCGTGTCCGCGCCCCGCAGCCGCGCGCCGCGCAGCGTCACCCGGCTCCCCGCCACGATCGGCTCGCGCTCGCCCGCCTCGGCCTGCACGCCCTCGATGACCGGCTGCTGGAGGGAGAAGAGGTAGAGCCGCCGCTCGCGCACCGGGAAGGAGAGCCGGGTGGGGCGGCGCGCCTCGATCAGCACCACCGAGGCCTGGTACGCCGCGGTGGGGCGGTAGCGCGCCTGGAAGGCGGTCCACAGCCGCGACATCTCCTCGGTGTTGAGCGACTCGGGGGAGAGCTTCACCAGCTCCACCTGGTCCGCCAGGTCGGCGGCCGAGAGCGCCTGCATGGCGGTGGGGAGCGGCGCCGACGACACCGGCGAGACGGGCGCCAGCGAGCGGCGGATGGCGTCGCGGGTGAGGATCGGCGTCTCGTGCAGGAGCTGCATCCCGTAGCCCAGCAGGATCTCGCGGTGGTACTCCGCCGAGGCGTAGGCCGTGAGCAGGTAGTGCAGGTCCAGCGCGAGCGGGGGATTGGTGATGCGGCGCCCCTGGCTGTCGTACGCGGGATAGGCGGCGTTGCGCCACCCGGCGTTGGGGGAGACGTGGTAGAGGAAGAGGTTCAGCCGCGAGTCCTCCTGCGGGCCGGTGGCGATGCGGTCCGGCGGGAGGGTGCTGACGGTGACGTTCCCCACCGCGGCGGAGAGGTCGTGGTCGATCACCCCGTCGTTCAGCAGGTCGCGCAGCACGGCCGTCACCGCGGCGATGGCGAGGGCGTTGCTCATGGCCGCCTCCGCGCGCCGGCGCGCAGGTATTCGTCGAGCGTGAGCCGCGGCGCGGGGGCCGGGCGCGGCGGCGGGGCGGGCGCGGGCTGCGCGGCCCGCACCTCGATCCGCCCGATGGTGACGCGG
>DASUNK010000241.1:0-3243 GCA_036277195.1 Longimicrobiaceae bacterium
CGCGCGCCCCGACGACATCCTCTTCGCCGGCGACCTCCCCAAGACGCGCTCGGGGAAGATCATGCGGCGCCTGCTGAAGGACATCGCCGAGGGGCGCGCCCTGGGCGACACCACCACCCTGGCGGACCCCGCCGTGGTGCAGCGCCTGAAGGGAGAGTACGAGAGCCGCGAGGGCTGACCGGCCCGCGACCCGAGGCGCGCGCGCCCCACCTGCACCTGCGGGGTCCCACCTTTTCGCGAACCCCGCCCCGCGCGGCGGGGCCGGCCGGGGCTCCATCTCGTTGGCCCGCAGGCGCCTGGAGCCCGAGGAGGGCGATCGCGCATTTCCGGTATTCACCTTGCCGCGCCCGCGGGGTGCACGCCGCGGCGCCGGCGCGGCACCGGTCCCCGTCCGCCCACCCACCTGCATCCCACCGGGGGAGCCATGCCCAAGGGAATCTCGCTGCACATCGGCCTCAACTCCGTGGACCCGCGCCACTACGCCGGGTGGAGCGGCCCCCTGGCCGCCTGCGAGGCCGACGCCGACGACATGGAGGCCATCGCCAAGGAGAAGGGGTTCAAGGCCACCAAGCTGCTCACCAAGGACGGCACGCGCGACCGCATCGTCGGCGAGATCACCCGCGCCGCCAAGAGCCTGAAGGCGGGCGACATCTTCTTCCTGAGCTACTCCGGCCACGGCGGCCAGCTCCCGGACCGCAACCGCGACGAGGCGGACCGGATCGACGAGACCTGGTGCCTCTTCGACGGGCAGCTCGTGGACGACCACCTGTACGACCTGTACACGAAGTTCGCCAAGGGAGTGCGGATCTTCGTGCTCTCGGACTCGTGCCACAGCGGGAGCGTGGCCAGCCTGGCGCTGCGCGAGGACCCGAAGACGCGCGGCCGCGCCATGCCCGAGGAGGTGGCGCTGCGCACCTACCGCGCGAACAAGGCGTTCTACGACCCGATCCTGGCCGACCCCACCCGGCGCGAGTCGCGGGGGAAGGTGCAGGCGTCGCTCCTCCTGATCTCGGGGTGCCAGGACAACCAGCTCTCCTCCGACGGCGACTTCAACGGCCTGTTCACCGCCACCCTGCTCTCCGTGTGGAACAACGGCGCCTTCAAGGGCGACTACCCGACCCTGCACCGGCAGATCCTGCGGCGCATGCCGCGCGTGCAGACGCCCAACTACTTCCCGCTGGGCATCCGCAGCGCGGAGTTCGAGCGCCAGGTCCCGTTCACGGTCTGACCCCCTCCTCCGTCCCCAGGAGCGATCCGCGATGGCCGGGACCACCGCCACCGGTGCGGGCCAGCAGGGCGACACCGGGTCCGCGTCGAAAGAGGGGCCGGGCGAAAAGCCGGCGGGGCTGATCTCGATCACCGTCATCACGGTGTTCTCGGTCGCGCTGACGCTGCTCCTCTTCTACCTGCTGCTGGCCTTCTGGCCGTACCCGACGCCGGCCATGACCTACGACGTCGAGCCCGTCGCCGCCGACACGGGCGGGCAGGTGGTGGACACGTCGGCCGCGCAGGCGGACACCCCGGCGGCCGGGACGCAGGGAGCGCCCAACGCGGGAGCGGGCGCTGCCCCGGTCGCTCCCCTGCACTACACCTGGGCGCTGCGGTGCGACCCCACCGCGCTGCGGGCGTGGATGCGGGCGAACGCCGGGAAGCAGCCGCACGAGGTCAGGGTGGATCCCAAGTGCGTCAGCGTGTTCCGGAGGCAGTATCTGCTCACCGACGAGAAGCGGCTGGTCCTGCTGGTGATCCTCGCCGGAGCGCTGGGCGGCATGCTCCACGTCCTGCGGTCGCTCGGCTGGTACGTGGGGAACCGGAAGCTGGTGCGCAGCTGGCTCCTCTACTACTGGACCCTTCCGTTCGTGGGCGCCATCCTGGGACTGATCTTCTACCTGGTCATCCGGGGCGGCTTCTTCAACTCGACCTCCCGGGTCGACGAGACCAATCCCTTCGCCTTCGTGGCCGTGGCCGCGCTGATGGGCATGTTCAGCCAGCAGGCCGTGCTGAAGCTGAAGGAAGTCACGGAGACGCTGTTCACCGAGCCGCAGGGTGGGAAGGATTCCGCCACGCAGGAGACGGGCACGGAGAAACCCGCGCAGGGGGAGACGAACCCGCAGACCGGCGGAGACGGCGCGGGCGGCGGGGCCGGTTCCGTCACCCCTGCGGCCGGCGCGCCGACCATCGCCGGCGCCCGGCGGATCACGGGCCCCGACGGCGAGCCGCTGGTGGAGGTGACCGGCACCGGCTTCGGGACGGGCACCACCGTGCAGGTCAACGGCGAGGCGCGGGCGGCCGCCGTCGAGAGCGACACCCGCCTGACGGCGCCGCTGGTGGGAGACGAGGCGCTGGCCGGCGAGACCATCTCCGTGCGGGTCGAGAACCCGGGCGGCGGCTCCGCCGAGATCCAGGCCGCCTGAGCACCCTTCTGACAGGCAGGTCAACGTGAGAACGACGAGACAGCTCCGCGAGGTGTGGGCGCCCGCCTGCAACGTGCCGCTGACGTCGCGCACCCTGGTGCCGGGGGTGCGGGTGCAGGTGCACGCGCGCACCATCGAGGCGGTGCAGGCGCTGGGCTCCGTCTTCCAGGCGCACCGCTACCACGTGCGCCAGGGCGACACCGGCGCCTACAACTGCCGCCGGATCACCGGCGGCACCGGCTTCAGCCTGCACGCCTACGGCATCGCCATCGACGTCAACTGGAACAGCAATCCCTTCCGCGAGCGGCTGGTCACCGACATGCCGCCGGAGATGATCCAGGACGTCTACCGCATCCGCACCTTCCAGGACCTCCCCGTCTGGCGCTGGGGCGGCGACTGGGACAAGAACCCCGCCACCGAGCACACCTCGTACGACGCCATGCACTTCGAGGTGGTGGCGTCGCCGCAGGAGCTGGCGTCCGGCATCGCCTGGAGCACCGTGGCCCAGCCCCCGCGCGACCGCGCGCGCCCGGACACCTGGCCCACGCTGCACCCGGGCGACCGCGGCCCCACCGTGGTCACGCTCCAGCAGCTCCTAAGTCTCCCCGCCGACGGCGTCTTCGGGAACGGGACGGCGGCCGCGGTGCGCGCCTACCAGCAGTCGCACGGCCTCACGGCGGACGGCATCGTGGGGCTGGCGAGCTGGACGGCGCTGCTCACCGGCCAGCCGCCGGTGGGCCCGGACGTCCCCAGCCCGGTAAAGCTGCCGGTGCAGCCGTAAGCACGGCAGGGGGGGAGAAAAAGAGAAGCCCGGCGGACCGCGCGGTCC
>DASUNK010000242.1:0-2731 GCA_036277195.1 Longimicrobiaceae bacterium
CGCTCGCCCTGGCCCTGGCCCTGGCGGCGCTCGGCGGCTGCGCGCGCGCCGGGGCGCCCGCCGGCCCCCTCCCGCAGTTCGCGGAGTACGCGGGGCGCGAGATCAAGCGCGTGACCTTCGCGGGCGACTCGCTCCTGGTCCCCCGCGACTCGCTGGACAAGGTGGTCACCACCCAGGCCAGCACCTGCCGCTTCCTCTTCATCCCCATCTGCCCGCTGGGCGTGGGCGACACCGACCACTTCCTGGACCTGCAGGTGCTGGCGCGCGACGTGGTGCGCATCCAGCTCCTCTACCGCGACTACGGCTACTACGGCACCCGCGTGGTGCCGCACGTGGACGACGCGGGCGAGGACAAGGTGGCGGTGCGCTTCGCCATCACCCCCGGCGACCAGGTGACGCTCCGCGAGCTGACGGTGGAGGGGACGGAGCCGGTCTTCCCCCCGGCGGAGGCGGAGGAGCGGCTCCCGCTGAAGGAGGGCGAGCCGTTCCGGCGCATCGCCTTCCTGGCCTCGGTGGACACGCTGCGCAACCGGCTGCTGGAGGCGGGGCACCCCTACGCGCAGGTGCTGCGCAACTACGAGATCGACACCATCTACGACGTGGCCCGGGTGAACCTGGTGGCGAGCCCGGGGCCGCTGGTGACGGTGGACACCATCCTCTTCACCGGCAACTACCGGCTGACGGAGGAGATCGCCCGCCGGCAGCTGGCCTTCGACGAGGGCGACAAGCTGCGCGCCACCGACCTGGCCCGCAGCCAGCGCAACCTCTACGACCTGGAGCTGGTGGACTTCGCGGCGGTGGAGGTGGCGCCCGAGTCGCTGCAGGTGACCCCCGACAGCGTGGAGCTGCTGGCGGACAGCATCGGCTCCACCATCGTGGTGCGCCTGGCCGAGGCGCCGCGCTACGCGGTGGACCTGGCCGCGGGCTACGGCACGCTCGACTGCCTGCGCGCCCGCGGCAGCCACGTGGACCGCAACTTCCTGGGCGGGGCGCGGCGGCTGGAGGTGTCGGGGCTGGTGTCGAAGGTGGGGGTGGCGAGCCCGGCGGACCTGGGGCTGGAGAGCAGCCTCTGCCGCGAGTTCCGCATCGAGAACGAGCCGGTGACCCCGGCCGACAGCATCGCCGCCGACATCGCCGACGCGATGAACTACCGGCTGGCGGTGAACTTCCTGCAGCCGCGCCTCTTCGGCACCCGCACCAGCGTGGTGGCGTCGGGGTTCGTGGAGCGCATCTCGGAGTTCGGGCTCTACCTGCGCAACGCCCGCGGCGGGCAGCTGGGCATGGTGCGGCAGGTGGCGCCGCAGACGGTGTTCACCGGGAACCTGACGGTGCGGCGGGGGAGCACGCTGGCCACCGACGAGTTCTTCTGCCTGGTGTACGAGGTGTGCACCCGCGAGCAGATCGACCCGCTGAAGGAGTCGCGCTGGTCGAACTCGATCGACCTGGGGCTGGTGCGCAACCGGGTGCGGCTCGACCCCTTCCCCAGCGCGGGGTACCACGTCCGCCTCACCACCAACTACGCCTCGACGGTGCTGGCCTCGGACGACCGCTACCTGCGGGTGCAGGGCGACGGCACCTGGTACCGCGAGCTGGGGAGCGCGCGCGTCCTCTCCATCCGGCTGATGGGCGGCGGCTTCTTCCAGAGCCTGGTGGGCGGCGGGTGCCAGGCCTGCATCCCGCCGGAGCAGCGCTTCTACGCGGGCGGGCCCACCAGCGTGCGCGGCTTCGGGCGCAACGAGCTGGGCCCGCGCGTCTACGTGCTCACCACCGACGTGGACTCGACGACGCGGCAGCGCAACGGCGTCCCCTTCGACACCGTGATCGTGGACAGCATCATCCGCCCCTCGCCCACCGGCGGGGTGCGCACCGCGCTGGCCTCGGTGGAGCTGACCTTCCCCTCCTTCTTCCTCAAGGACAACCTGCGCCTGGCCGTGTTCGTGGACGCGGGACAGGTGTGGGACGAGAAGACGATCACCACCAACCCGGGGGTGCGCGTCACCCCGGGGGTGGGCGGCCGGCTGGCCACGCCGCTGGGCCCGTTCCGCATCGACGTGGCCTTCAACCCGTACGCCCCGCCGCCCGGCCCGCTCTTCGAGATCGGCAGCGACGGGGTGATCCGCGGTCCCGTGGGGGAGCACTCGCCCGGCGGCAAGAAGTGGAACGAGTACTTCGCCCTGCAGCTCTCCCTGGGACAGACCTTCTGACATGGCCCGCCGCCGCCGCGCGCTGACCCGGGCCAGCCTCCTCCTGCTGGGGGCGCTGGCCGGCGTCCTGGTGGTGGGGCTCTTCGCCTGGGGATACCTGGAGCGGTCGCGCCGCCAGGCGGTGGCCGCCGAGCGGGTGAGCGCCGCGCTGGGGCTGCCGCGCCAGGCGTTCGAGCTGGAGGACGTGGAGCGCGACGGCTCGCTCGCCATCACCCTGAAGGAGGTGGCGTTCCTCGACCGCGCGGGGAACCCGATCGTCACCGCCCCGGAGGCGCGGGTGCGCTTCGACGCGCGCTCGCTGGCCGGCGAGGGGCCGGTGGTGCTCGAGGACGGGGTGATCACCCGCCCCACCCTGAACCTGGTGCAGGGGCCGGACGGGGAGTGGAACGTCTTCCAGATCTTCCGCGTCACCGCCCAGGGGAACGAGGTGCGCGCGCCGGACGAGGCGGGCGGGCGCCCGCTCGCCTTCCGCGGGGTGCGCGTCGTGGGCGGGCGGGCGCGCATCCTCACCCCCTACCAGCCGCCGG
>DASUNK010000243.1:0-4019 GCA_036277195.1 Longimicrobiaceae bacterium
GGGTAGTTGACGATGCGGCGCAGCGCCACCTCGTCGCGCGGGTTGAGCACCACGCGCAGGTAGGCGGCCGCGTCGGCGATCTCCTTGCGCTCGAAGAAGGAGGTGCCGCCCAGCACGCGGTAGGGGACGTTGGCGGCGCGCAGCGCCTCCTCCAGCGGGCGCGACTGCAGGTTGGTGCGGTAGAGCACGGCGAAGTCGCCCCAGGCCAGCTGCTCGTGCCAGCGCCGGATGCCGATCTCGCGCGCCACCATCTCGGCCTCCTCCTCCTCGGCCGGCTTGGCGCCCTCGCCGGCGAGCTCCCAGTAGTCGAGCTTGGGGCCGGGTCCGTTGGCGGTGCGCAGCCGCTTGGGCCGGCGCGCCGCGTTGTGGGCGATGACGCCGTTGGCCGCCTCCAGGATGCGCTGGGTGGAGCGGTAGTTCTCCTCCAGCACCACCACGCGCGCGCCGGGGTAGTGGCGCTCGAACTCCAGGATGTTGCGCACGTCGGCGCCGCGCCAGGCGTAGATCGACTGGTCGTCGTCGCCCACCACGCACAGGTTCTGGCGGGGCCCGGCCAGGAGGCGCGCCAGCTCGAGCTGCGCGCCGTTGGTGTCCTGGTACTCGTCCACCAGGAGGTAGTGCCAGCGCTTCCAGCAGCGGGCGCGCGCCCCCTCGCTCTCGCGCAGCAGGCGCACGGGGAGGAGGAGGAGGTCGTCGAAGTCGCAGGCGCCGGCGGCGCGCAGCGCCTGCTCGTAGCGGGGATAGACGTCGGCGGCCAGCACGGCGTAGTCGTCGGCGCGGGTGTCGCGCACGCGCCCGGCGGCCACCTCGCGCGCGGCCTCGGCGGGGGGCACCAGGCGGTTCTTCCAGTCGGAGATCTGCGCCAGCACCCGCTTGACGTCGTACGTGTCGTCGCCGGTGGTGGCGGAGACGCGCACCTCCTCGGCCACGATGCGCCGGACGGCGGAGAGCTGGTCCGCGGTGGCGTAGATGGAGAAGTCGCGCGGGAGGCCGAGCTCCGCCCCCGCCTCGCGCAGGATGCGCGCGCCGAGGGAGTGGAAGGTGGAGAGGAGCACCCCCTTCGCCTCGCGCCCCACCACCCGCGCCACCCGCTCGCGCATCTCGGCGGCCGCGCGGTTGGTGAAGGTGACGGCGACGATGGTGCGCGGGTCCGTCCCGCGGCGCACCAGGTGGGCGATGCGGTAGACCAGCGTGCGCGTCTTCCCCGAGCCGGCGCCGGCCAGCACCAGCACCGGCCCCTCGGTGGCGAGGGCGGCCTGCAGCTGCTCGGGGTTGAGCGCGCGGAGGTGGTGCGGGACGGGGGGCTCCAAAGGGGGGTGCGAAGTGCGGAGTGCGAGGTGCGAAGTGCGCGGAAGATAGCCCGAAACCCGCCCCCGGTCAAAGTTTGACGCCACTTGCGGCGCCTGCTATGTTTTCTGCCCGTCCGGCCGGCCGTTTTCCCCCTGACGGAGGATGCATGACGTTACGTGACCGCTTCCGTGGGCTCTCGGTCGCGGATGGGCTCGCTCTCCGCGCCGCCGAGAACCCGCAGCGGCCGTTCGTGGTGTTCGGTGACCGCCGGTGGTCGTACGCACAGGTGGACGCGCAGTCCAGCGCGCTGGCGGCGGCCTTGCACGAGCTGGGGATCGAGGCGGGCGACCGGATGGCGCTCACCCTCCCCAACTGGCCCGAGTTCGTGGTGTCCACCTTCGCCGCGGCGAAGCTGGGGGCGGTGATCGTCCCGCTCAACCCGCGCTTCACCCCGCCCGAGCTGCAGTACATGCTGCGCCACTCGGAGACGGCGGTGGTGGTCACGGCGGAGAACTGGGGAGGGATCGACTACCTGGCGCGCTTCGAGAGCTTCCTGGCCGTCCTCCCCGACCTGCAGTACGTGGTGTCGGTGGGCGAGGAGGACCTCTGGTACGACGACCGGATCCACCAGTTCGAGGACCTGGTCTCCAGCGGCGCGGACCGCGACTTCCCCCGGCACGCGGGGAGCGGGGACGAGCTCTTCGCCCTCCTCTACACCTCCGGGACGATGGGGAAGCCCAAGGGGGTGAGCCTCACGCACCGCAACCTGCTGGAGACGGCGGCGGCCACCGCCGACGCGCTGGAGCTGGGGCCGGACGACGTGGTGTACGGGGTGAACACGCTCTTCAACGTCTTCGGGCTCGGCACCGGGGTGATGGGGACGATGGCCGCCGGGGCCTCGCTGGTGCTGGACGACGAGGACCACCCCGCGGCCGCGCTGGCGACGGTGGAGCGCGAGCGGGTGACGGTGTACCACGGGGTGCCCACCTCCTTCATCGTGGCGCTGCGCGAGGAGAGCCGCCCGGAGCGGTCGCTCGGCTCGCTGCGCACCGGGATCGTGGCGGGCGCGCCGGTGGCCGAGGAGCTGGTGCAGCGCATCCACGCCGAGCTGGTGCCCGAGGTGCGCGTGGGGTACGGCCTCACCGAGGCGGGGAGCATGGTGGCGGTCACCCGCCCCGAGGACCCGCCGGGGAAGCGCGTCTCCACCGTGGGCCGCCTCCTCCCCGAGGTGGAGGTGAAGGTGCTGGACGTGGACTCCTCCGTCCTCCCGGTGGAGTCGGTGGGCGAGCTGGCGGTGAAGGGGCCGGGGGTGATGCAGGGGTACTACCGCCAGCCGGGCGAGACCGCGCAGGCGTTCACCCCCGACGGCTTCTTCATCACCGGCGACCTGGGGATGCTGGACGAGGAGGGCTTCCTCCACATCCTGGGGCGCCGCAAGGAGATGATCATCCGCGGCGGGTTCAACGTGTACCCGCGCGAGGTGGAGGACCGGCTGCACGCCCACCCGGCGGTGCTGGACGTGGCGGTGGTGGGGCTCCCCGACGAGGTGCTCGGGGAGGTGGCGTGCGCCTGCATCGTCCCGGTCGAGGGGGCGATCGTCACCGGCGAGGAGATCAAGGACTTCTGCCGCGAGGTGCTGGCGGACTACAAGGTCCCGGACCTGGTCCGCTTCCTCGACAGCTTCCCGATGACGGGGAGCGGCAAGGTGCGCCGCGTGGAGCTGGCGCGCATGATCAGCGCGGAGGAATCGAGCCGCCGGCCGTGAGCGCCGCCGGCCCCTTTCCCCACGCGCGCAGCAAACCGATGCCGGCAGGGCTCCTCCGGGCCGTCGCGGGGAGCGCGCAGCACGCGCGCTCCTCCCGAGGCGGAGGGGCTCGGCCCAGAGCGTGGATTTCGAGCCTGGACGAGAGATGACCTATCCCAACCCGCGGAACCCCCAGCCACAGCCGGGGAGCCCCGCCACCCTGACGGCGCGCAGCGGCGCCCTCCTGATCGACTTCGACAACATCACGCTGGGGGTGCGCAGCGACCTGGGGCGCGAGCTCCGGACGCTGCTCAACTCCGAGATCTTCCGCGGGAAGATCGCGGTGCGCCGCGCCTACGCGGACTGGCGGCGCTACCCCAGCTACGTGGTGCCGCTCACCGAGGCCTCCATCGACCTCATCTTCGCCCCCGCCTACGGCACCTCCAAGAAGAACGCCACCGACCTGCGCATGGCGGTCGACGCCATCGAGCTGGCGTTCATGCGCCCCGAGATCGGCACCTTCATCCTCCTCACCGGCGACTCGGACTTCTCGAGCTGCGTGATCAAGCTCAAGGAGTACGGCAAGTACGTCATCGGGGTGGGGATGCGCGAGTCCTCCAGCGACCTGCTCATCCAGAACTGCGACGAGTACTACTCGTACCACGCGCTCACCGGGCTCACCCGCGCCACCACCACCGAGGGGATGAAGGAGGATCCCTGGGTGCTGGTGCAGCGCGCCGCGCGCCAGATGGCCGAGCAGGGCGACGTGATGCGCACCGACCGGCTGAAGCAGGTGATGATCGACCTGGACCCGGGCTTCGACGAGAAGGAGCTGGGCTTCAACAAGTTCTCCAAGTTCGTGGCGAAGGCGGCGGAGAAGGGGCTCATCCGGCTGCGCAAGGCGGAGAACGGGCAGTACGAGGTGGCGCCCGGCCAGGAGCCGGTGGAGGACGACGAGGACGAGGTGCTGGCGGCGGCGGCGGAG
>DASUNK010000244.1:0-4040 GCA_036277195.1 Longimicrobiaceae bacterium
CTCGAAGGCGACGCTTCGCCGACGACGGAGTCGACCGGTGACGGCGGTGAGAATGACGATGGAGCGTCGGCAGCGGCTGCGACTCCCGCGCCGACACCCACGCGCCCGGCGGTGGTGCGGTCGGCTGCCCCCGCGCGCGAAAGGCCGCAGCCGCGCGGGCGGGCGCGCGGCCACGACAGGAAGCCTGCCGCCGGCGGGGGAGGAAAGCGGAAGGGCTAAAGGCGGTTGCAGGCGCGAAGTGCCGCGGGAGCTTTTCTGGATCCCTCAGTCATCAAGGTCCGACGTAACCGTTATCGTAAAGACCCCGAGCGCCTGGCCCCCGCAACAATTTTCGGCCTTCGCCGTGATCGTCCACGTGCCTGAAACCAGATAGAATCGTTCGAAGTCCGTCATATCTGCGTAGCGATGCCGACCGCAGGAGACGCCCCTCAGAAAACGGTCGAGGTGAACGGTCATAAAGGAGTGAACAGTACCCGAGCTCGCTGTCTGTGTCTGCTTTGGGAATGACGCGGTGAGTGGAGCAGCATAACGATAGTTCGCGGTCCAACAACGTCCCGTAGCGGACCCGGATACCTCGATACTGCGAACCCCTTCCGTGTCGTTGGCGTACACGGTGATATCGGCTCTGTCTGTGGCTCCAGACGTGGAAAGCCAGGCATTAGGCACCGTGAATTGACTCCCCGCCAGAAGCCAGGTCGACGCTCCCTGCGTCCATAGCGGAGTCGGTTCCCATTTCCTGATCGAAAGAACCGGGGGAGTAGCGTCGAAGGAGAGCGCTCCCTGCACGACACAGCCGGTCCAGATCATTAAAGCACTCGCGACCGGCACGATCAGGATGAACGCTCGGGTTCGGATCGTCATTTGTGTTGTCTCCGCTGATTGGAAGACGCTCTGGAAGTTCTGCCCATTTCGGTCGGTAGGCTTTGGCGGCATGCAGCCACGGCCTAGGCGCTGTCGGGCCGGGAGGTGCGCAGCGCGATGAAGAGGGCGTTGTCGGTGCACCCCATCGCCTCGATCACCGCCTCGTTGTCGAAGCCGGGGAGGCGCTGCAGCGCCTCCAGCAGGGCGCCCTCGCCGGTGGCGCCCTGCGCGTAGGAGACCAGCCGCCCGTCCACGTTCAGGTGCCAGATGACGTCCGAGCCGAACGGCCCCGTGTCGTTCGTCTCGATCGCCACGTCCGTGACCGACGAGAGGGCTCCGGACTCCGTCCTCCCGTTCGGGTAGGCGATGGTGAAGCGGTCCCCCTCCACCGTGATGACCACGCTCTCCTCGGGCTGGGGCGTCATCGCGGCACCTCCTCTCCTCTCCAGAAGTCGAACGCGGCCGCCGCCGTCTCCTCCACCGGCGCCTCGGCCGCCAGGCGCAGCCCCGGGAGCGACGACGCGGCGAACAGCTCGCGGAAGGCGTCGCGCTCGCGGACGAAGTGGCGCGCCAGCTCCGCCTCGCTCCCGCCGAACCGGCCCAGCGCGTAGTCGCGGATGAACGGCGTGTCCGCGCGCGCCGCCACGCAGCGTTCGCGCACCGTCTCGTCCTCGCCGTCGAGGAGGAGGAGCCGGCACCCGGCCGCCGCCAGCCGCCGGTCGAATCCCTCCACCTCGCTCCACCGCACCACGCCGGGACGCAGGCAGTGCGTCAGGTGCAGCGTGTCCACCAGCACGAAGCACTTCACCTGCCTCTCGCCCCGGACGCTCGCCGCCAGCCATTCCAGCCATCCCACCACGCGCTCCAGGTGCGCCGTGCACGCTGCGCGGGTGAGCGTCCCCGCGTCCTCGGCGGGGGCGAGCGGGCCGTAGGTGTGCGCCTGCGTCAGGTGCAGGAGGGTGCGGATGCGCCGCTCCTCGGCCTCGGCCAGGTGGCGGCGGGCGAGGTGGTCGAGGACGGTGCTCTTGCCGATCCCGGCCACGCCCTCCACCAGCAGCAGGCGCGCGGGCAACGCGTCGGTGGCTTCCGGCATCGGTAAGAGATGGACGCAAGATCGAGCCCGGCGACACGATCGTGTCAGAGGCGCCGCCGGGCGCGCGTTCCACCCCGGACGCATGCAGGCCCACGCAGGAGGAGAGCACGGAGAGATCCCGATGAAGATCCGCATCCTCGCGGCCGCCATGGCGGCCTTTGCCGTGGCCGGCGCCGCCGGCTGCTCCGAGACCCCCGGCCGCGCCGATCCACCCCCGCGCATCGCCCTGGAGGCCGATTCACCGGCCTCGCACCCGGCGGACCCGTCCCACCCCGACGCTCCCGGCGCCGCCGCGGCGCAGGAGCGCACCCTCCCCGCCTTCCGCTCCGAGCAGGAGCTGGCGGGCTTCCTCCGGCGGCTCGCCGCCGAGCGCACCCGCCGCATGCGGCGCGAGGCGCAGGGGAACGTCGCGGAGATGGCGCCCAGCGTCGCCCAGGACGCGGCCGGCGCGGCGGGCGAGTCGGTGACCAACGTGCAGCACGCCGGCGTGGACGAGGGCGGCATCGTCAAGGTGCACGGCGACCACCTGGTGATGCTGCGCCGCGGGCGCCTCTTCACGGTGGCCATCGGCGACGGCGCCCTGCGGCCCGTCTCGGCGGTGGACGCGTTCGGGCCGGACATGGACCCGAGCGGCACCTGGTACGACGAGCTGCTGGTGTCGCCCGGCCTGGTGATCGTCATCGGCTACAGCTACGAGCGCGGCGGCACCGAGGTGGGGCTCTTCCACCTCGACCGCGCCGGCCGGCTCCGGCACAGCTCCACCTATCACCTGCGCTCCAACGACTATTACTCGTCGCGCAACTACGCCAGCCGCCTGGTCGGCGGCAAGCTGGTGTTCTACACCCCGCTCTACCTCCCCCTCTACGGCGAGGACGTGCTGACCGGCTTCCCGGCGCTGCGCCGCTGGCGCAGCGGCGCCCGGGAGGACGAGTTCCGCCGCATCGTGCCGGCCACGCGCGTGTTCCGCCCCGGCCGCACCCTGCACCCGGACGACGCGCTGGCGCTGCACACGGTGACGGTGTGCGACCTGGCCCGCGGCGAGCTGGACTGCGAGGCGAGCGCCGTCCTGGGGCCGCCGGGGCGCGTGTTCTACGTGTCGCCCGGCTCGGTGTACGTGTGGGTGAGCGACTGGACGGCCCCGCACCGGGGGCGCGCGCCGGCGATGGTGTACCGCATTCCCCTCGACGGCTCCGACCCCACCGCGCTCGGCGTGTCGGGGAGCCCGGTCGACCAGTTCTCCTTCCTGGAGAGCGACGACGAGCACCTGAACGTGCTGGTGCGCGCCGACGCGGCGGGCGAGGGGATGTGGGGGTCGGAGCGGGCCGGCGGGAGCACGGCGCTGCTGCGGGTGCCGCTCTCGGCCTTCGGCTCGGGGAGCGACGTCGCCCTGCCGCGGCGCTACCGCGCGCTCCCGGAGCCGGCGGGCCACACCTTCCAGAACCGCTTCGTGGGAGACTACCTGCTCTACGGCACCGGCAGCGGCTGGGGACATCCGGAGACCACGGGCACGGCCGCGGTGTTCACGGTGCCGTGGCGGGGCGGGACGATCGTGCCGCTGCCGCTCCCGCACGGGGTGGACCGCATCGAGGCGATGGGACGCGACGCGGTGGTGGTGGGGACGGACGGGCGCGACCTGCACTTCAGCGCCGTCCGCCTGCGCGGCCGCCCCGAGGTGGCGTACCGCTACACCGCGCCCGAGGCCTCGCAGGGCGAGCTGCGCAGCCACGGCTTCTTCTACCGGAGCGACGGCCCCGCCTCCGGCGTGCTGGGGCTCCCGGTGCGCGGGCCGGGGCGCCCGGGGTACGAGCACCTCTTCGAGAACTCGGCCTCGGTGCTCTTCCTGCGCAACCGCGCCTCCGGCTTCGAGGAGCTGGGCGAGCTGGCCGCGCGCCCCGAGGGCTCGGCCGACGACGCCTGCAAGGCCTCGTGCGTGGACTGGTACGGCAACGCGCGGCCGCTCTTCCTGCGCGGGCGCGTCTTCGCGCTGCTGGGCTACGAGATCGTGGAGGGCGCCTTCGACGACGGGCGGCTGCGGGAGAGCCGCCGGGTCAGCTTCGCGCCGCGGCGGGTGGTGGCGGACCGCTGA
>DASUNK010000245.1:0-2976 GCA_036277195.1 Longimicrobiaceae bacterium
CACGCCGCGGCGCCGCAGTGCGTTGGCGATCTGGTTCGCCCGCCGCGCCAGCTCCGCGTAGGTCAGCCGCTCGCCGCGCCAGGAGAGCGCGACCGCGTGCGGCGTCCGCGCCGCCTGGGCGCGGAACAGGTCGTGGACGCGCAGACCGTCGGTGGGATACGCACGTCCGGTCGCGTTCCACTCCTCCACCACCCGCCGGCGCTCCGCCTCGGGGAGCAGCGGCAGCCGGTCCACCGACTGGCTCTCGTCCGCCACCATCGCCTCCAGCGCGCGGCGGAGGTAGCCGGCGAAGCGCTCCACCGTCGCGCGTTCGAAGAGCGCGGCGGCGTACTCCACGTTCCCCGCGATCCTCCCGCCGCGCTCCCAGAGCGTCAGCGACAGGTCGACGTGCGCCGTCGCCTGCGCGGACGGTGCCGGCGCGACCGGTCCCGCGCCCGGCCGGTCCGACGGTTCGGCCGGCCCCATCGGCGCGAGGGCGAGGCCGGGAAGCCCGGCGCCGCCGCCGGGGGCGTTCTGCCAGGCGAATATCGCCTGGAAGAGCGGCGTGTGTGCCATGCTGCGCGGCGGCCGGACGAGCTCGACCACCTGCTCGAAGGGGATGTCCTGGTGATGCTGCGCGCCGAGCGCGCGCTCCCTCACCCGCGCCAGCAGCTCCGCCACCGTCGGCGCGTCGGACAGCTCCACGCGCACGGGGAGCATGTTCACGAAGAAGCCGATCAGCCCCTCGATCTCCTCCCGCCCGCGGTTCGCCGTCGGCGTGCCGACCACCACCTCGTCCTGCCCCGAGAGGCGGGAGAGCACCGCCGCCCAGCCGGCCAGGAGCGTCATGTACAGCGTGGTCCCGTGCCGCCGGGAAAGCTCCTTGAGCGCGGCCGAGAGCGCCTCGTCCAGCACGAGGCTCACCTGGGCGCCGGAGAAGTCCTGCCGCGCCGGGCGCGGGCGGTCGGCGGGAAGCTCGAGCAGCTCCGGGGCGCCGGCGAGCGCTTGCGTCCAGTAGTCCGCCTGCCGCCGGAGCACCTCGCCCTCCACCCAGCGCCGCTGCCACGCGGCGTAGTCGGCGTACTGCACCGCGAGCGGCGGGAGCGGATCGGGCCGCCCCGCGCGGAAGGCGCCGTAGAGGGCGCCCAGCTCGCGGGTGAACACCCCCATGCTCCACCCGTCGGAGACGATGTGGTGCATGGTGATGAGCAGCACGTGGTCGTCGTCGCCGATGCGCACCAGCCGGCCGCGGATCAGCGGCCCGCGCTCCAGGTCGAACCGCGAACCCGCCTCCTCCGCCATCAGCTGGCGCAGTTCCGTCCCGCCTTCCGCGTGGTCGCGGAGGTCGTGCTCCGCGAGAGGGAACGGGCTCTCCTCCGCGGGCGCGATCCGCTGCACCGGTGCGCCGTCCACCTCGGCGAAGGTGGTGCGCAGCGCCTCGTGCCGCGCCACGATCCGGTCCAGCGCCCGCCGCAGCGCGGCCCGGTCCAGCTCGCCCCGCAGCCGCTGGCGCACGGGGATGTGGTACGCCGCGCCCACGCCCTCCAGCCGTTCGATGAACCAGAGCCGCTGCTGCGCGAACGAGAGCGGGAGGTCCGCCCCCCGCTCCACCGGCTCGATCGCCGGCAGCTCGGTGCGAGACGCGGTCTCCAGCCCCCGCGCGAAGTCGGCCAGCACGGGCCGGGTGAACAGGTCGCGCAGCGCAACCTCCACCGCCAGCCGCTGCCGCACCCGCGAGATCACCTGCACCGCCAGCAGCGAGTGCCCGCCCAGCTCGAAGAAGCTGTCCCGGCGGCCCACCCGCTCCACGCGCAGCACCTCGGCCCAGATGTCGGCCAGCGCCTGTTCGGTCTCGCCCTCCGGCGCCTCGTAGCCGCCCGTGGCGAGCGCGTCGCCCTCCGGCGCCGGGAGCGCCCTGCGGTCCACCTTGCCGCCGGCGGTGACCGGGAACGCATCCAGCCGCACGAAGGCCGCCGGCACCATGTACGACGGCAGCCGCTCGGCCAGGTGCGCCCGCAGCGATTCCACGTCCAGTCCCTCGTCCGCCACGCAGTACGCCACCAGCCGCCGGTCGCCGGGCGCGTCCTCGCGCGCCAGCACCACCGCGTCGCGCACGGCCGCGTGCTCGGCGAGCCGCGCCTCGATCTCGCCCAGCTCGATGCGGAAGCCGCGGATCTTCACCTGGAAGTCGGTGCGGCCCAGGAACTCGATCGTCCCCTCCGCGCGCCACCGCCCCAGGTCGCCCGTCCGGTACAGGCGTGCCCCGGGCTCACGGGCGAACGGGTCCGGCACGAACCGCTCGGCGCTCAGCCCCGGACGGTCGAGGTAGCCGCGCGCCACCTGCCCGCCGCCGATGTACAGCTCTCCCGCCACCCCCACCGGCACCGGCTCGCCCCGCGCGTCCAGGAGATAGACGCGCGTGTTCGCCACCGGCCGGCCGATGGAGCGCCAGGTGGCGGGATCGTCGGCGACCTCGCCGAGCGTCGCGTTGACCGTCGTCTCGGTGGGGCCGTACGTGTTGAGGAGCGGCGGCCGGTACCCGCTGATCCCGAACCACGCCTGCAGCGCCGCGGGCTCGACCGCCTCGCCGCCGATGGCCAGCAGGCGCACGCACGGCGGGATGGCCGCCGAGGGCTCGTCGAGCAGGAGCTGCCAGAAGCGGGTCGGGAGGTCGGCCACCGTCACCCGGCTCTCTGCGCACCGGCCCCAGAAGGCGTGCGCGCCCTCCAGCCACGTCTCGGTGCGCAGCACCAGCGCCGCCCCCGTGAGGAGCGCGCCGAAGATCTCCTCCACCGCGGCGTCGAAGGCGACGGAGGCGAACTGCAGGACGCGGTCATCCGCCCGGAGGCCGAAGCCCGCCTGGACGGCGGCGGCCTGCCGCTGGACGGCGCGGTGGGTGACCATCACCCCCTTGGGCCGCCCGGTGGAGCCCGAGGTGTAGATCACGTACGCCAGGTGCTCCGGCAGGAGCGCCCCGCGTCCGGGGTTCGTCTCCGG
>DASUNK010000246.1:0-3907 GCA_036277195.1 Longimicrobiaceae bacterium
GCTGGGCGCCACGCCGCGCGTGGTGCTCGACGCGGTGGTGGAGCACATGACGCGGGTGGAGCGCGAGCTGGCGCACTGGGACTATCACCCGGACCACGAGCAGTTCTACACCGGCTACTACCCGGAGCTGGCGATCCGCGAGAAGCTGGGGCGCGTGGTGAACGCGTCGGCCGACGAGGTCGCCCTGACCGCCAACGCCACCATGGGGATGAACCTGGTGGCCAACGGGCTGGAGCTGGGCGCGGGCGACGAGGTGCTGGCCACCGAGGGGGCGCACGTGGGGTGCCGCACGGGGTGGGAGCTGCGCAACAAGCGCTACGGCGCCTACGTGCGCTGGCTCCGCCCGCCCGCTGCCGTCGCCGGGCCGGACGAGCTGGTGGCGCTGTACGAGCGCGGCACCACGCCGCAGACGCGGGTGTGGGTGATCGAGCACCTCACCAGCGCCACCGGCGTGCTCTACCCGGTGGCCGAGCTGTGCCGCCGCGCCCGCGAGCGGGGGATCTTCACCGTGGTGGACGGGGCGCAGACGGCGGGGCACCTGGTGGTGGACGTGCGGGCGATGGGGTGCGACGCCTTCTACGCGTCGCCGCACAAGTGGCTGATGGCGCCGGTGGGGACGGGGTTCCTCTACGTGCGGCGCGAGGCGCAGCCGCGGCTGTGGACCACGCTGGCCAGCGAGCACTGGGACGACCACGCCGCCGGCGCCTTCCGGCTGATGCAGCAGGGGACGGCCAACCTCTCGCTCTGGAAGGGGGTGGAGAAGGCGGTGGAGTTCCACCTGGCGCTGGGCCCGGCGCGGGTGCAGGGGCGCTGCCTGGAGCTGGCGGGACGGCTGCGCGCGGGACTGGGGGAGATCGCGAAGGTGCGCGTCACCTCGCCGCAGCATGCGGAGATGCTGACCGGCACTACGCTCTGGCAGGTGGAGGGGTTGAACGGGCGGCAGCTGCAGGACCGGCTGTGGGAGCTGGCGAAGGTGCGGGTGCGCACGCAGGGGTCCACGGTGCGCCAGTGCTGCCACGTCTACAACCTGGAGCACGAGGTGGAGCGCACGCTCGCCGCGGCCCGCCGCATCGCCGCCGCGGCGTGAGGCACGCTCCGGCCTCTTACCGAGCAATCACGGTGAGGTCTTCGGCAGGAAGCTCGAGGGTCTGCCGAGCTTCTTCATACTCGTTGAAGGTGACCACCCGAATCAAGCGGCGTCCATTCCAGCCGATGTATCCTCGATCCTCGACCACCTCCGCCGTGTAGACCTCTTTCCCCAAGCGGAAGGTCACGTGACTGCCCAGCGGGACGTCGTTTTCATTCGGGCGGGGATTCTTTCTACCCATACAGACCTCGCTACCACGGAGATGTGCCGGTGATCTCGGTCAAATATACCCGCATGACCGAATCGAACGCCACCGCCAGTTGTTCGCACGTCCGGCGCCATCGCCGAACATCATCGATCCGAACGGACGTACGCCCACCCAGCACGGGTCGGGTGAAATCCTGATGCGCAACGGCGTTCCGCCAGACGATCAACTCTTCCAGCCTCTCTTGCCGTTGCTTGCTGCGGGGATCGAGTGCTCGCACTCGCTCCCAGAACTCGAGCCCGAGACGTCCAAAGTCGGAGCCGATATTGCCCGGGTTGGGGTTGCCGACGTCGAGCTTGCGTCCCCGCACTAGGCTGAGGAAAAGAGGTGCCACCAGGGCGAGTGTGGATTGGCGGATCAGGTGATCGACCGCTTCGGAATGCAGGTCGCGGCAGAAGCGCTGGAACTGCGACGAGAGCAGCACGGCATACGCCTGGTTGATCTGCTGCGTGGCGTAGCGCCGCCCACGCCGCAGCCCACCCACCGCCTGGTGGGCGGACTCGATCTCGTCCAGCGCACGCCTCCCGGAGCTTTCCCACGCTCGCAGCGAACGAGAAGGCACGGGGTATCGGGGGGGTAGAGGTGGTCTCCCGGAATCCCCGATTACGATAACCCGGCCCGTGCGCTTTGTCTACTTTTATGCGTCCAGTTCCTCGCGGGCGATGCGGTTCAGCTCCTTGCCGTCGAAGCGTCCCTTGGCGCGCGGCATCACCTGCTTCATCACCGCGCCCACGTCCCGCGCCCCGCCGGCCACGGCCTCGCGTACCCACGCGCGTACCTCGTCCTCGCCGAGCGCGGGCGGAAGGTAGCCCTGCAGCAGCCCGGCCTCGGCGTCCTCCTTCCCCGCCAGCTCCTCGCGGCCGGCGGCGCGGAACTGCTCCGAGGCCTCGCGGCGGCGCTTGATGGCGCTGGTGGCCACCGACTGCACCTCGTCGTCCACCAGCTCGCGGCCCACCTCGATCTCGCGATTGCGGATCTCGGAAAGGAAGGTGGTGAGCAGCGTGGTGCGCAGCTTGTCGCGGTCGCGGCGGGCCTGGTTCAGGTCCGCGCGGACCCGCTCCTTGAGCGATGGGTCGGCCATGGATGGTTCGCGTCGCCGGTTGCGTGGGATGGTCCTGCCGGAACGCGGGAATCTACGCGCGCCCGGAACCAAAAGGGAGGCGCGCCACGGCGTCCGCGGCGCGCCTCCCCTCCTCCCGCCTGCCGCGAGCTTCAGCCGGCGTCGGTGTCGCGCGGTGCCTTGCCGTGGGGCTTCACCGGCAGGTCCGCGGCCTCCAGCCGCAGCTCCGTCCCCGGCATGGTGCCCTCGCCCAGCTGCCCCTGCGCGTTGAGCGCCTGCGGCTGCTCGGGGACCGAGACCGCGCGCTTGCCGTACGGACTCTGGTTGTCCAGCTCGTCCTCGGGGTAGTCCGTGGGGTTCTCGGGCGTCCCCTTCGGCCGGGCGGAGAGCACCGGCTGCGAGTGGCCCAGCCCCTCGGCCTCGAACTCGGCGCGGTCCGCGTCCTCCAGCGCGTCCTCGCGCATGTGCTGCGAGTCGTCGGGCTGGTCGGGGTCCGTGCCGTGCCCCTGGCGCCGCCGCCCCATCCCGCTCTGCCGTCCCGTCCATTCGTGTCCCGCCATTCCACCCTCCTCGGCGTCGTCTTTCTTGCGGCGCCGCTTGCGCCGCGCCGGTTCCTCCACCTCCATCCGGTTCACCACCGTCTCCACCCCCTGCGCGCGCGAGGCCAGCGCCACCGCGTGGTCCGCGTCGCCGTCGGTGCGCACGGTGCCGGAGAGCTCGACGATCCCCCGGCTGATGGCGCCCACGTCGATCGGCCGCTCGCGCAGCACCTCGTCGGCCAGGAAGAGGTCCAGCACCGCGTCCTCCAGCCGGGTGAGCTCCAGCTGCTCGCGCGAGGCGCGCCGCAGCCGCCCGGGGCGGAGGTTGACGGCCAGGTCGCGCAGGTCACGCGCCCGCTCGCGCAGCCGGGTGCCGGCCCCGCGGATCTGCTCCGGCTCCACGCGCCGGGAGAGGAACGCGCCCAGGGCCAGCCCGCCGAGGGCGCCCAGGATGAACACCAGGGCGTCCTGCGCGGAGTAGCGGGCTTCGCGCCGGCCGGAACCGTCCCTCATTGGGCCTCCGTGGAGGTGGCGTGAGGTGCTGCGGGGGTGCAAGTCGCGTTCCAGCCGCGGCCTGGCGACGTCGGCGGGCGGGGGATGCGCTACGGGGTGGTGCCGCCCCGGCGGGCGTTGCGGATGGAGTCCTGCCGGGCGCGGGTGGCGCGGGTGCGCTCGCGGAAGTTGCGGTCGCGGTCCACGTCTTCGGCCTGGCGGTTGATCTCGTCGCGCTGGCGGCGGGCGTCGCGCGCCTCCTCCTCCAGCTCCGGGCTCGCGCGCGGCACCGGGAGGGGCACCGGGATGGGGAGGTTCCGGCCCGCCACCACCGGCCCACGCTCGTTGATCCCCCACTCGCGGCCGCTGCGGTCCTTGATCGTCCAGTTGCGGATGCGGCGCTGGTGGGCGGCCTCCTCGGCGATGCTGTCGTTGTACTCGCTCAGCCGGGCGCCGAGCCGGGC
>DASUNK010000247.1:0-2327 GCA_036277195.1 Longimicrobiaceae bacterium
GGAGCGTATCGAAGGGCTCGCCCTGCGCCGCCACGAACTCGAGGCTCCCCTTTGCCCCGGCGAACTCCCCTTCGACCTTCGATACCGCCGGCAGCTTCGCCGTCAGCAGCCGCCAGATGCTGTCCGGACGTAAGAACCGCGCCAGCAGCAGGACGAAGACGAGCGTGCCGACGCCCGTGAACGTGAGCAGTGCGATCCGGAACGCCCAGACAAGCGGCTCCCAATCCAGTAGCTCGCCCACGCATCTCCGGGATACGAAGGTTCGTCCATTTTGGTTTCCCAATGATAGTGACGGTCCTTCCGCCGAACAAGCACGGAGTGGACGCCCCCTCACCCCGGCGCCAGCGACGCCGCGTGCGCGACGAGATCCAGCGCCACCGCCTCCATGCGCCCGTCCGGGTCGTGGTCCGGGTCGAAGGCGGTGAGCGCCACCGCGGCGAGGGACAGGCGCCGAGCGACGGCACCCAGGGAGTCGCGCACCTCCGCCGCCGAGAGTCCGCCCGCCACCGCGTAGTGGTTGGCCGCTCCCTCGGCGGGGTCGTGCACGTCCAGGTCCAGGTGCACGTAGGCGCGCCCCGCCCGCGCGGCCAGCCGCTCCAGCGCCGGGGCCAGCGCCCCGTCCACCCCCTGTGCGCGCACCGCGGCCTCGCGCACGTGGGCGATGCGGGAGGAGGCGAGCAGCTCCGCCTCGGGCGGGTCCAGGTCGCGTCCGCCCACCAGCACCACGCGCTCGTCCGGCACCGGCTGGAAGCCGTCCACCGAGGCGGCGAGCGTCCGCCAGCAGCGGCCGGTGAGGGTGGCGAGCGCCATCCCGTCGAGGAAGCCGCTGGCGGTGGTCTCCGGCGTGTTGAGGTCGCCGTGGGCATCGAGCCACACCACCCCCGTGTCCGGTGCCCCCAGCCCCGCCACGATCCCCACGGACGCGTTGCAGTTGCCGGAGAGCACCAGCGGGAAGCTCCCGCGCGCCCGCGCCGATCGCACCGCCAGCGCCAGCGCGCGCGCCAGCTCGAACGCCGTCCCCACCTCCGTGCCGAAGCCGGGACGCGCCTCGATGGTCACCTCGCGCACCTCGGCGCCGGCGGCGCGCAGCCGCTCCGCCGCGCCGCTCTCCAGCAGGCGCAGCGGCCCGCGCCCCATGCGCAGCCCGCGATGGCCGGAATCGTACGGGACGAGGATCAGGTCGACGCGCATGAGGGCTTCCGCGGTGGAGGGAGAGGGCGCCCGGCCGCCTGATTGTGGCGGCGACCGGACGATCGCACCAGTGCCGCGCCGTCAGAAGCCCCGGCGCTCCCGCGTTAGGGCATCAGCCCCGGCCGCCGTGCCCGCCACCGGCCTTCCCCATCCACGCCGTCCCGGAGAGCCCCGCCATGACCCCGCCATCCCGCCCCTGCCGCGTGGTCCTCCTCGCCCTGGCGCTGGCCGCCGGGGGCGCGCCGCTCGCCGGGCAGACGGCGTTCACCACTCCCAACGTCGTGGGCGAGTTCCGGGCGACGGGAAGCGAAGACCTCAAGCCCGGGCAGGTGACCCGCTACACCCGCGGGCGCGACCGCGACTTCTACGTGGACGTGTACGTCTATCCCTTCCAGCCCGACTCGGGGTGCGCCGCCGGGTGCGACTCCGTAGCCGTGCGCAAGGAAGCGGACGACTTCGTCAACCTCATCCCGCAGCTGCTGGAGCGCCGCTACTACGACTCGCTGCGCGTCGTGAGCGACGAGGCCATCGAGCTGCCGTCGGGGAGCGGCGTGCTGCGCGGGCGGTACCTGCGGCTGACGGGGGGAATGCGCGGCCGGGCGGTGACGTCGCACTACTACCTGCTGGGCGCGGGCGACCTGCTGGTGAAGGCGCGCGCCACCGTCCCGCCCGACAGCGCCGGCGACGCCGCGGTGGACGCCTTCGTGCGCGGGTTCGCTGCGCGGGCGCGCAGCACCACCTGCACGGACGGCCCCTCCAACAGCGACGGGACCACCCTGCAGATCCGCCTCGACGTGCCGGCCGCCGAGCTGGCGCCGCGGGTGGAGGAGGCCCTGCGCCGGCTGGGCTACGAC
This sequence comes from Longimicrobiaceae bacterium, assembly GCA_036277195.1. GTDB lineage: Bacteria > Gemmatimonadota > Gemmatimonadetes > Longimicrobiales > Longimicrobiaceae > Longimicrobium. Next base: position 2,046 of record DASUNK010000247.1, read on the forward strand.
CCCTTCCCGCTGGACGAGCCGAACACCTGGGGCACGGTGGTGGTCGTCGAGTGGCCGGAGCGCGAGCCGTGGCAGAAGGCGCGCGAGGGGACGCACCCCGGCGTGGAGCTGCGCGCGCAGGTGAAGGACGCCCGCGGCGGCCGCAGCGAGCTCTTCGTGTCGGCGCGGGCCTCGTGCCGCTTCGCCGGCGCGCTCGGGACGGACGGCTTCGAGCTGGTCGCCGCCACCGAGCTGATCGCCGAGTTCCCGGAGGCCGGGAAGCCGTAGCACGGAAGAGGGCGG
>DASUNK010000248.1:0-8658 GCA_036277195.1 Longimicrobiaceae bacterium
CATTACAAGCACTTGCGCTGCGGCATGGATCGTGACCCCGTCCCCGGCGGGTTCCATGCGTCCGCTCCGCTCATCATCCCGTCCATGATCTACCGCTTTCCGCGCGACACCGAGTTCCTTCCGCGCACCAAGCTCTCGTACGTCAACCTTCCCGGCATCCTGAGCGACGGCAAGCGCGACCGCGCGGCGCGCGTCTCCGGCTACGTGGTCATCCAGCTGGGCGAGCGCTGCTATCTGGTGTTCCTGCGCGCCGGGGAGCCCTTCCACTCGGCGCGCATCCTCCCCGAGGGGCGCGGGCCGGCGGCGCTCTCGGAGGTCATCCGCCTCTGCGCCACCGAGAGCGAGCGGGGCGAGAGCGGGCAGATCGGCTACTTCGGCGCGCCCGAGGCGCAGCTGCAGGCCATGCTCGCCACCCTGGTGCAGCCACCGCTGGCGCTGGACGAGCCGGTGGACCCCACCCGCCCCGAGCTCCTCTTCCCCCGGCTGCGGGCGCAGCGCTTCTGCGGGGTGCTGGAGCTGCTCAACGGGGGGAAGCACCACTACCTGGCCTTCGCCGAGGGCGCCTTCCGCGCCGGCTGGTTCGCGGGGTGCGCGGGGGCGCGCCCGGCCGGAGACGCGGTGCGCGCCATCTTCGAGGAGGCGGGCGGAGCGCTGCAGGCCGCCCTCTACCCGGCGGTGGCGGAGCTCCCGGTGCAGGCGGGGCCGGGGCTGGTGGACCTCTACCGCCGCATCGTGGGCGGGGTGCTGCGCGACCTCTCCGCCGCGCTGGGGCGCGAGACGGCGCTGGGGCTCATGCGCAGCGGCCAGGCGCTGGCGGCGCTGGAGCACCCCGAGGTGGCCGCTTTCGACCTCACCCCCGAGGGGCGCGTCTCGGGCGACCCGGTGGCCACTCCCGCGCGCCTCACCGACGGGGTGGCGGCGTGGCTCACCGAGGCGCTCATCACCGCCTCGGACCACCACGGGGTGGACCCCGCCGCGCTGGTGGAGAAGTCGGCGCGCGACAGCCGCTTCGTGCTGGCCGAGAACGGCTTCTTCCACCGCCTACCCTGGGCGCTGGCCCTGTAGCGTGCCCGCCCTCTCCCTCGTCAGCACGCCGATCGGCAACCTGGCCGACGTGACGCACCGCGCGCTGGAGACGCTGCGCACGGCGGACGTGGTGCTGGCCGAGGACACCCGCCGCACCTCGATCCTCCTCCGCCACTACGGGATCCAGGCGCGGATGGTGAGCACGCACGAGCACAACGAGGCGTCGCGCGCGGGCACGGTGGTGGAGATGCTGCGCGAGGGGAAGGAGGTGGCGCTGGTGACCGACGCGGGGACGCCCCTCCTCTCCGACCCCGGCGCCCGCATCGTGCGCGAGGTGGTGGAGGCCGGCTTCGCCGTGGTCCCCGTCCCCGGCGCGTCGGCCCTGCTGGCGGCGCTGGTGGCCTCGGGGGTGGAGGCGGAGACCTTCACCTTCCTCGGCTTCCCGCCGCGCCGCGGGGGCGAGCGCAACGCGGTGCTGGACGAGGTGGCTGCCAGCCCGCGCACCGTGGTGCTCTACGAGGCGCCCAACCGGGTGGCCCGGCTGCTGGAGGACCTGGCCGAGGCGGCGGGGGGGGAGCGGCGGGTGGCGGTGGCGCGCGAGCTGACCAAGCTGCACGAGGAGTTCTTCCGCGGCACGCTGGCGGAGGCCGCGGCCCACTTCGCGGAGCGCGAGGTGCTGGGCGAGGTGGTGGTGGTGGTGGCCGGGCGGCCGCCGGACCCGAAGGCCGAGTTCGCCATCGACGAGCTGGCGGCGCGCACCCTGGCCCGCGTCCTCCTGGACCAGGGGGAGAGCCCCAGCGCCGCGGCCAAGGAGCTGAGCCGGCGGCTGCGCATCGCCCGCAACGACGCCTACCGCATCGCGCAGGAGGCCGCCGACAGTTGACCGGCGATCCGCGCGCCCGCGTGGACGCGCTCGCCGGGCGCGCCTACGAGCTGCGCCTCGCGGATCCGGAGGCGGGGCTGGCGCTGGCGCGCGAGGCGGCCGCGCTGGCGCGCGATGCCGGCTACGGCGCCGGCGAGGGGCGCGCCCTCCTGGCCTCCGGCACCTGCCACGCCCTCCGCTTCGACCTGGACGAGGCGCTGGCGGACCTCCACGCCGCCGTGGCCCGCTTCGAGGAGACGGGCGACGACCACGGACGCGCCGTGGCGCTGGCCCGCATCGGCAACGTCCACTGGCGCCGCGGCGACTATCCCGCCGCCCTCCCCTGGCACTTCTCCGCGCTGGCCCTCCACCGCGCCGCCGGCGACCGCGCCGGCGAGGCCGAGACCCTCAACGGCCTGGGCAGCGTCCACCACGGCATCGGCGACTACGCCCGCGCCCTGGAGGCCTACCACGCCAGCCTGGCGCTCTACGAGGCCGAGGGCGACCGCATCGGCATCTCGTACGTGCTGAACAACCTCGGCAACATCCACGGGCGGCTCGGCGAGTTCCGCGAGGCGCTGGAGCACCACGGGCGCGCCCTGGCGCTCAAGGAGGAGCTGGGCGATCGCGGCGGCGCGGCCATCGCCTACTCCAATCTGGCCACCTCCTGCGCGGGGCTGGGCGACGACGCGCGCGCCCTGGAGCTGTACGCCACCGCGCTGGAGCTCGGCCGCGCGGCGGGCGAGCGCACCTGCGAGGCCGAGACGCTGGGGAGCATCGGCGACGTGCACCGGCGCCGGGGCGAGCACGCGGCGGCGCTGGAGCACTACCGGGCCTCGCTCGAGGTGAGCCGCGAGCACGGGCTGATGTACTACGAGGTGGAGGCGCTGCTGCGGCTGGGCGGGGTGCTCGCCGAGGCGGGGCGGGTTGAGGAGGCGCTGGCGCACCTCTCCCAGGCGCTGGAGCAGACGGAGGAGGTGGGGGCGCGGCAGCAGCTCTACGAGGTGCACCTGGCCCTCTCCGCCGCCCACGAGGCGGCGGGCGACGCCGCGGCGGCGCTGCGCCACCACCAGCTCTTCCACGACGCCCGCGAGGAGGTGTGGGGGACGGAGGAGGACCGGCACATCCAGAGCGTGCTGGTGCAGGCCGAGGTGGACCGCGCCGAGCGCGAGGCCGAGCTGCTGCGCGAGAAGAACGACGAGCTGACCGCGGCCAACGAGGAGAAGGCCCGCCTGCTGGAGCAGCTCCGCCTGCAGGCCGCCGAGCTGGAGCGGCTCTCGCGCGAGGACGCGCTCACCGGGGTGTTCAACCGCCGCCACCTGGACGAGCGGCTGGCGCTGGAGTGGGAGCGCGCCCACCGCTTCGGGCGCGAGCTGGCGGTGGCGCTGGCGGACCTCGACCACTTCAAGGCGGTGAACGACCGCTTCACCCACGCGGTGGGCGACGAGGTGCTCCGCGCCGTGGGGCGCATCCTGCGCGAGGGGACGCGCGGCATCGACCTGGTGGCGCGCTACGGCGGCGAGGAGTTCGTGCTGGTGCTGGTGGAGACCCCGGCCGCGGCGGCGCGGGAGATCTGCGAGCGCCTGCGGGCCGCCGTGGAGGCGCACGACTGGGAGGCGGTGCACCCCGGGCTGGCGGTCACGGTGAGCATCGGCCTCTGCGCCGACCTCGCGCTCGCCTCTCCGCGCGCGCTGGTGGCCGCGGCGGACGCGCGCCTCTACCAGGCCAAGCGCGAGGGGCGCAACCGTGTCTGCGGCTGAGGCCCGCGTCGACGCGCTGAACGAGCGCGCCTGGGCGCTGCGCTCCAGCGACCACGCCGCCATGCTGGCGCGCGCCCGCGAGGCGTGCGCGCTGGCCGAGGAGGCCGGCTACGCCCGCGGCCTGGCCGGGGCCCTCCGCAACCGCGGCGCCGCCCACTGCCTCCGCCACGAGCACGACGACGCGCTGCGCGACCTGGAGCGCGCCGCCGCCCTCTTCGACCGCCTCCGCGACCCGGTGGGGAAGGCCGGCGCGCTCAACTGGATCGGCGGCGTACACTGGCGCCGCGCCGACTACGCCGCCGCCCTCGACCGGCAGCTGGAGGCGCTGCGCATCCAGCGCGACGCCGGCGACGCGGCCGGCGAGGCCGACTCGCTCAACCACCTGGGGAACGTCTACTACAACCTGGGCGACTACGCGCGTGCCCTGGAGTCGTACGGCGCCAGCCTGCGCCTGAAGGAGGCGCTGGGCGACGCGCTGGGCGTGTCGCAGTGCGTCAACAACCTGGGGAACATCCACGGGCGGCTGGGCGAGTACGCGCAGGCGCTGGAGCGCCACCTGCGCGCGCTGGAGCTCAAGCGCGAGGTGGGCGACCGCGTGGGCGAGGGGATCGCCCTCATCAACGTCGGCGCCTCGCACGAAGCCCTCGGCGACCTGGGGCGGGCGCTGGAGTGGTACGGCGCCGCGCTGGAGCACGCGCGGGCGCTGGAGGACCGCCGGTGCGAGTCCGACGTGCTGCGCAGCCTGGGCGACGTGCACCGCCGGCTGGGCGACCTGCCGCGCGCCTACGAGCACTACGCCGCCAGCCTGGAGACCAGCCGCGCCGGGCGCGTGCCCTCGGTGGAGGTGGAGGCGCTCATCGGGGTGGGGGAGACGCTCACCGCGCTGGGCGAGGGCGCGCGGGCGGTGGAGCCGCTGCGCGAGGCGCTGGCGCGGGCGGAGGAGGCCGGCACGCGGCGGCTGGTGTACGAGGCGCACCGCGCGCTCGCCGACGCGCACGCGGCCATGGGTTACCACCGGGCGGCGCTGGAGCACTTCCGCGCCTTCCACGCGGTGGAGGACGAGGTCTTCAGCCAGGAGTCGGACCGGCGCATCCAGGCCATCCGGGTGCAGGCCGAGGTGGAGCGCTCGCACCGCGAGGCGGAGCTGCTGCGCGAGAAGAACGCCGAGCTCACCGAGGCCAACGACGCGCTGCGCCGCGCGGACGAGGAGAAGGCCCTCCTCCTCTGGCAGCTGCGGCTGCAGGCCGAGGAGCTGGAGCGGCAGACCAAGGAGGACGCGCTCACCGGGCTCTACAACCGCCGGCACCTCGACGCGCAGCTGGCGCTGGAGCTGGAGCGCGCCCGCCGCTTCGGGCGCGACCTGACGGTGGTGATGGCGGACCTCGACCGCTTCAAGCAGGTGAACGACCGCTTCTCGCACGCGGTGGGCGACGCGGTGCTGCGCGCCGTGGGACGGCTGCTGCGCGAGCACACCCGCGCGGTGGACGTGGTGGGGCGCTACGGCGGCGAGGAGTTCGTGCTCCTGCTGGTGGAGACGCCGCCGGAGAAGGCGGCCGGGGTGTGCGAGAAGCTGCGCGCGCTCATCGCGAACCACGACTGGGCGGAGGTGCACCCGGAGCTGCGGGTGACCATCAGCATGGGATTGGCGGGCTTGCGGGAGCTGGAGACCCCGGAGCAGCTCCTGGCCGCCGCCGACGCGCGGCTCTACCAGGCCAAGCGCACCGGGCGCAACCGCGTGTGCGGGTGATCCGAATCGCTCCCGAAGACGCCCCGGCGGTGCTATCTTCCCTGGCATGACCAAGGACCGGGCGATCTTCCAGGACGAGCGTGGCCGCGGGTGGCTGGTGGAGGTGCAGTACGGCCACCCCTCGCCCACCGAGCTGGGGATCTACGCCGCGCGCTTCCGCTGCCCCGAAGACCCGGACGAGCCGGTGCGCGTGGGCTTCCTCCATCTCGACGCCGTGGCCCGCGACGACGAGGCGCAGCTCCGCGAGGCGCTCGCCGAGGCCGACCCGGCCACCGAGATCGGGTGATGCGCACCTCGCACTTCGCACTTCGCACTTCGCACCCTTGAGGCCTCCCCCACCCGCCGCCGACCTGTACCTCGCCGCCGCCGCGGCCGAGTGGATGCGGCGCGAGATCCGCCGCGCCCGGGGGAACGAGGTCTGCTTCCTGGCCCGCGTGGCCGAGGACGGCACCGTCCACGAGCCGCGCGTGGTGGGGCGCGGGCACGCCTCGGCCGTGCTCGCCCTGCTGAAGGACCCCGAGCCCGGCACCCTCCTGGTCCACAACCACCCCTCCGGGGTGCTGGACCCCTCCGAGGCGGACCTGCACGTGGCGCAGCAGCTCTGGGAGCAGGGGCTGGGCTTCGCCATCGTCGACAACGACGCCACCGAGCTCTACGTGGTCGTCGCGCCGCCGCCGCCGGAGCACACCGAGCCGATCGACGCCGACGAGGTGGCGGCGGCGCTCGCCCCCGGCGGCCCGCTGGCGGCGCGGCACCCCCGCTACGAGGACCGTCCCCAGCAGCGCGACTTCGCCCGCCTCATCGCCGGGCTCTACAACGCCGGCGGGGTGGGCGTGGCCGAGGCCGGCACCGGGACGGGGAAGTCCGTGGCCTACCTCCTCCCCGCCATCCGCTGGGCGGTGCAGAACCGCGAGCGCACCGTCGTCTCCACCAACACCATCAACCTCCAGGAGCAGCTGGTCGACAAGGACCTGCCGCTCCTCCGCCGCGCCCTGGGCGAGGCCTTCCGCTTCGCGCTGGTGAAGGGGCGCGGCAACTACGTCTCCATCCGCCGCGCCCACCTGGCGAAGTCCACCGCCGGCTCGCTCCTCGACGCGGAGCGCCAGGCCGAGCTGGGGGCGCTGCTGGAGTGGATCGAGACCACCCGCGACGGCTCGCTCTCGGACCTCTCCTTCAAGCCCTCGGCCGAGGTGTGGGACGAGGTGGCCTCCGAGACGGACGTGTGCCTGCGGATGAAGTGCCCCCACTTCGACCGGTGCTTCTACCAGCGGGCCCGCCGCGAGGCCGCGGCGGCGGACGTGCTGGTGGTGAACCACCACCTCCTCTTCTCGGACCTGGCGGTGCGCCGCGCGCAGGGGAACTACACCGCCCCCGCCGTGCTCCCCCAGTACCGGCGGCTCATCCTGGACGAGGCGCACAACTTGGAGGAGGCCGCCACCAGCCATCTGGGCTACACCGTCTCGCGCCGGGGGCTCTTCCGCACCCTGCGCCGGCTGGAGAACCGGGGGAAGGGGCTCATCCCCACGCTGGCCATCGTGCTGCGCGCGGTGCGCGACGACCTGCTGGTGCGCTCGGCGCTCGACCTGGTCGACCAGAAGGTGCTCCCCGCGCTGGAGGGCGCGCGCGAGCGGGCGGCCAGCGTCTTCTCCTTCCTCAACGACGTCTTCACCCGCAGCGACTCGGAGGTGCGGCTGGACGAGGCGTTCTCCGCCCACCCGGTGTGGCCGCTGGGGCTGGACGACGCCCTCTCCGGGCTGCTCGACAACCTGCGCTCGCTGCAGGAGGGGATGGAGCTGCTGCGCGAGCGGGTGGCGGTGGACGAGGAGCTGCGCCGCAACCTGGAGCCGCAGCTGGTGGAGCTGCGCGGCGCCTCCAACCGGGTGGACGCGGCGGCCGAGGCGCTGCGCAACGCCCTGCGCCCGGGCGAGGACGCCATGCAGATGGTGCGGTGGATGGAGCGCCAGCCCCCGCGCGAGGGGCGCGAGGGGAACCTGACGCTGAACGCCGCGCCGCTCGACCTCTCGCAGGTGCTGCGCGAGGCGCTCTTCGAGCCGGTGCCCACGGTGGTGCTCACCAGCGCCACGCTGGCCACGCAGGGGAACTTCCGCTTCGTGAAGCAGCGGCTGGGGCTGGCCGAGCCGCTGGACGCGGACCGGGCGCTGGAGGAGGCGATCTACCCCTCGCCCTTCGACTTCGGGAGCCAGTCGCTGCTGGCGGTGCCCACCGACCTCCCGCTCCCAGCGGGCGAGGCGGACCCGCGGCACGACGAGGCCACCGCGCGGCTGGTGGTGGAGCACGCCGCCATCTCCGACGGCGGGCTCTTCGTGCTCTTCACCAGCTACCGGGCGCTGCGCTGGGTGGCGGCGGAGCTGCGCCGGCGCCGGGCGGACCGCGAGTGGCCGCTCTTCGTGCACGGCGAGGCGCCGCGGGCGCAGCTGATCGAGCGCTTCGCCCTCTCGGGACGGGGGATCCTGCTGGGGACCACCTCGTTCTGGGAGGGGGTCGACGTCCCGGGCCAGCCGCTGCGGGGGCTGGTGATCCCCAAGCTTCCCTTCAAGGTGCCCACCGAGCCGGTGACGGCGGCGCGCATCGAGGCCATCGAGGCGGCGGGGGGGAACTCGTTCTTCAACTACATGCTCCCGCACGCGGCCATCCGCCTGAAGCAGGGCTTCGGCCGGCTGATCCGCTCGCGCGACGACTACGGCGCGGTGCTGGTGCTGGACGCGCGCATCGTGCGCAAGAGCTACGGCCGCTACTTCCTGGAGTCGCTCCCCCCCGCGCCGGTGGTGCGCGGGCCCTGGCCGGCGGTGAAGGAGTCGCTGCTGCGCTTCTACTCCGAGCGCCAGGGGCGGCGCGCGGCGGGGTAGGGGGCACCCCCGCCGCCCTGCGGGGTAAGTCTCCCCTTCGTCGCGCACTTTCGCACTCTCGCACTCTCGCACTGCCGGTGCCCCTCCCCCGTCCGTCGAAGATCGTCTGCGTGGGCCGCAATTACGTGGAGCACGCCCGCGAGCTGGGCAACGCGCTCCCCGAGCGCCCGCTGCTCTTCCTCAAGCCTCCCTCGGCGCTCCTGGCCGACGGCGAGGCCATCGTCCTCCCCCCCGAGTCCGCGCGGGTGGAGCACGAGGGGGAGATCGCGGTGATCGTGGGGAAGACGGCCCGCCACGTGTCCGCCGCGCGCGCCTGGGAGCACGTGGCCGGCATCGCCCCGCTCAACGACGTGACCGCCCGCGACCTGCAGCAGCTGGACGGGCAGTGGACGCGGG
>DASUNK010000249.1:0-20143 GCA_036277195.1 Longimicrobiaceae bacterium
GTAGAGCACGGCCCCGCTCCCCGCCAGCACGGCGCACTCGCCGCGGCAGGCGTCCGCCAGCGCGCCCAGCGTCTTCAAATCGCCCGAGGAATCCTTGATCCCGGCGACGTTCGGGTGGCGCGACAGCTCGCCCACCAGGCCAGGGTGCAGCTCGATGCCGCTGAAGCGGGGCGGCACCTGGTAGAGGATCACCGGCACCGGCGAGGCGTCGGCCACCGCGGTGAAGTGGTCGCGCAGCGCCTCGGCGGTCAGCAGCGGGCGGTAGAAGGCGGGGGGCTGCACCAGCACCGCGTCCGCGCCCGCGGCGGCGGCCGCCCGGGTGGCGCGCACGGTGGCGCGGGTGGACTCCGCGCCGGTGCCCGCCAGCAGCAGCCGTCCGCCGTCCACCACCTCGCGGGTGCCCTCCACCAGGCGCACCTTCTCGTCCTCGTCCAGCAGCACCCCCTCGCCGGTGGAGCCGAAGAGCACCACCCCCGCGAGCGGCGCCCGCAGCCAGGCGCGCAGGTTGGCCCGCAGCGAGACGAGGTCCGCGTCGCCAGTGACGGGGTCGAAGGGCGTGGTGGCCGGCGCGAAGACGCCCGCGAGCTCCATGCTACGCCGCCACCGCCGGGGTGCCCTCGCCGTGCAGGGGGAGCTGCACCACGAAGCTGGTTCCCTCCCCCGGCCGGGACTGGGCCTCGATGGTGCCGCCGTGCCCCTCCACGATCTCGCGCACGATGGCCAGCCCCAGCCCCATCCCCTTGGCCTTGCTGGAGACGAAGGGCTGGAAGACGGTCTCCAGCTTCTCCTGCGAGATCCCCGGCCCGTTGTCCGAGATGCGCACCTCGGCGGCGGCGCCGCTGCGCTCCAGCCGCAGCTCCAGCCGCGCGTCCGCCTGCCCCTGCATGGCCTCGCGGGCGTTGCGCACCAGGTTCTCGAACACCTGGCGCAGGTAGTAGGTGTCCGCCAGCACCACCACCTCCGCCAGCGCCGGGACGCTCACCTTCACCCCCGTCCCGGCCGACTCGCGGATCTCGGTGGCCGCCACCTGCTGCACCAGCTGGTCCAGCCGCACCGGGGTGCGGGTGAGCTTGGCGCGCGACCCCGAGGCGTAGACGGAAAGCTCCTCCAGCATCGCCACCAGCCGCTGCGACTCGCCCACGATGGCGTCGCACACCTCCCGCCGCTGCCCGGCCTCGGAGACGATCCGCTCGTCCTGCAGGATGTCGGCGTGGAGCACGATGGTCTGCAGCGGGTTCTTGATCTGGTGGAGGATGCGCGCCGTGGCCGTGCCCAGCGCCGCCAGCTTCTCCTCCTCGGCGCGGCGCCGGTCGCTGCGCCGCAGCAGCGTGACGATGACGCCCGCCGCGAACACCACCACGCTCGCCACCACGGCGGTGGAGACGAAGAACGTGAACCGTTGGTCCGGTCCCTGGGCGGACGCCTGCAACAAAAAGCTCAGCATCTTTTCGGAGGAGCGAATCTGAGATCGGCCGAGGCAGCGGGGGATGGGAGGGCGGCGCGCCGCCGGCGCGGTCAGTGGTCCGTGCCGGCGTCGTCGTCGCTGGCGCGCGAGACGGAGAAGGCGATGATCTGGCCCGCCTCCTCGCCCTCGGGCACCACGGTCTCCACGATCACCCGCCGCACCACGTGGCGCGGGTCCTGGAGCACCACCTCGAAGTCGAGCCCCAGGTCGGCCGAGGTGATGTGCGTGCGCACCCGCGGCCCCGGCTCCTGGCTGGGCGGGTCCGGGTTGCGCACCAGCGTCTTGGTGGACTGCCTCCCGTTGTCCAGCGTCCGGGTGACCTTGGCCTGGTGGAACCAGTCGGGCTGGTACGCGATCGAGTAGCGGCGCCCGTGCTGGTCTTCCCCCTGTCCTTCCCGGTTGTGGCGAGCCATGGGACCTCCGCTGAGGGGGTGCTCCCTGACTGCGGCGGACAAGCGAAATCTCCCGCGCTCCGCGTACGATTGTCAAGGACGGCGCCTGCGCGTTTCCCGCCGGAAGCTTCCACCGCACGTCACACGCCAGCCTTGGCACCACCGCGCGCTCCCACGACCCCGCCGAGCCGGAATTCTCCGCACTTTCCCGCGCGGCCGCCCGGGCGCTTTTCCGCATTCGCACGTTCGTCTTTTCGCACGTCGCACTTCGCACGTCGCACTTCCTCCTACGCCGGCACCGGCACGAAGCTCAGCCCCAGCCCCAGCAGGCACGCCCACGCCAGCACCCGCCGCCATCCGGTGAGGCGGAAGCCCGGCTCCGCCACCGGCGGGTGCCGCAGCCGGCCGCGCCCCAGGATCAGCACCAGCGCCCCCCACACCCACCATCCCGGCCACACCCATCCCAGCGCCAGCAGCGCCGCCAGGCAGAGGAGCGACGCGGCGCGGTGCCCCCGCGGCCCCGAGAGCGCGTACGCCACGTGCCCGCCGTCCAGCTGCGAGGCCGGAAAAAGGTTCAGCATGGTGAAGAAGAAGCCGAACCACCCCGCCACCGCCAGCGGGTGCAGCGCCAGCACCGCGCCGGGGAGCGGGGGCGCCAGCACTCCCGCCAGCAGACCGAAAATGGGCGAGGAGCCGAGCGCGAAGAAGGAGTCGTCCGCCAGCACCACCCCCAGCCGCGGCCCGCCGTATCCCGGCGGCGCCGCGCGGTGCGTGCTCAGCAGCAGCCCAGCCGCGCAGGCGGGGATCGACAACACGAAGCTCGCCGCCGGCCCCGCCGCGCCCACGTCCAGCAGCACCGCGCGGTTCACCAGCGGCGAGCGCAGCCGGATGAACGCCCCGAAGGTTCCGATGAGGTTCACCACCGGCGGCGCGGGGATGAGCCAGGGGGGAGAGACGTCCAGCCCGTGATACCGTGCCAGGAGGTAGTGGCCCAGTTCGTGCGCCAGCAGGATGGCCACCAGCGGGAGCGAAAACCAGAGCCCGGGCAGCAGCCCGGCGGCGGAACCCACCGGCAGCGGCAGCTCCACACCCAGCATGGATACGTCCCGGAACGCCGGAGCCCAGCTCCCGGCGAGCACTGCACCCGCCAGCGTCGTGGTGAGGAGCGTGGCCAGCGCGAGGAGCGCGTGCAGCCACCAGCGCTCGCGCGGGCGCGGGGCCGCGCGGCGGACCAGCGTCAGCCAGACGCCGTCTGGGCGGGACTGCAGGTATGCGCGCCCCGGCCAGCGCTGTAACGAAGTGCGCAGCAGGGGATCATTTGCGCGCATCTCCGGTAGGAGGATTCCATGGGTCACCTCCAGGTCGCGCAGGACGGCCGTCCGGGAGGCCGCGAACAGCTCCGGAAGGGGCGAAACGCTACTCTTGACCTCGAAAAACACGGGCGTTAGGTTGGGCAACGTCCTCAAGCACCAGCAATTCGGTCAGGGCGCGGCGCGCCTCCTCGCCTGGTTTCTCTTTTCCTGCCCATCGTCACAACTCGAGCGACCCCGGCGGCCCATCGACCCTGAGCCGCGGGACGCGTAGACACATTCGGAGCACGTCGTGGACATCACCGCCATCAAGTCCAAGAGCATCGCCGAGCTGCACGAGATGGCCGAAGGGCTGAACATCTCGAACTACTCGGGGCTGCGCAAGCAGGACCTCATCTACCGCATCGAGCAGAACCTGCTCGACTCGGAGGTGGTGCTGCGCGGGGAGGGGGTGCTGGAGGTCCTGCCGGAAGGGTACGGCTTCCTGCGCTCCCAGGACTGGAACTACCTCTACGGGCCGGACGACATCTACGTCTCGCCCAGCCAGATCAAGCGCTTCGACCTCCGCACCGGCGACACCGTGCTGGGGCAGGTGCGCCCGCCCAAGGAGGGCGAGCGCTACCTGGCGCTGCTGAAGGTGGAGCGCGTCAACGGCGACGAGCCGGACAAGGCCAAGCACCGCATCGCCTTCGACAACCTGCGCCCGCGCTACCCGGACGACCGCGTCCGCCTGGAGACCGTCTCCGGCGACCTCTCCATGCGGGTGGTGGACCTGATCGCGCCGCTCGGCAAGGGGCAGCGCGGGCTGATCGTGGCGCCGCCCAAGGCCGGCAAGACGATCCTGATGCAGAAGATGGCCAACGCCATCACCGAGAACCACCCGGAGGTGCACCTCATCGTGCTGCTCATCGACGAGCGCCCCGAGGAGGTGACCGACATGCAGGAGAACGTCCGGGCGGAAGTGATCTCCTCCACCTTCGACGAGCCGGCGGACCGACACACGCAGGTGGCCGAGATGGTGCTGGAGAAGGCCAAGCGCCTGGTGGAGCACGGGCGCGACGTGGTGATCCTGCTCGACTCCATCACCCGCCTGGCGCGCGCCTACAACACCACGGTGCCGCACTCGGGGAAGATCCTCTCCGGCGGCGTGGACGCCAACGCGCTGCACAAGCCCAAGCGCTTCTTCGGCGCGGCGCGCAACATCGAGGAGGGGGGCTCGCTCACCATCGTGGCCACGGCGCTGGTGGAGACGGGGAGCCGGATGGACGAGGTGATCTTCGAAGAGTTCAAGGGGACGGGGAACATGGAGCTGGTGCTGGACCGCCACATCGCGGACCGGCGCATCTTCCCCGCCATCGACATCAACCGCTCGGGGACGCGGCGCGAGGACCTGCTGCTGAACGAGCTGGAGCTGACGCGGGTGTACCTGCTGCGGAACTTCCTCTCGGACATGCCGCCGGCGGAGGCGATCGACTTCCTGCTGACGCGGATGAAGAAGGTGAAGAACAACAAGGAGTTCCTGGACTCCATGGCCAAGGGCGGCTGAGCGGCCGCCGCGGCCCGGAAAGGCGAAGGGCCGGTCCCGCGGGACCGGCCCTTCGTCCGTTCAGTGCACCTGGAGCCCGGAGTAGATCGGCGGGGTCACCAGCTCGCCGCGCTCCACCACCTGCTTGTCCCAGGGGAAGACGATCAGCGCCTCCGTCTCCAGCGCGAAGTAGTCGGGCCGGTAGCCGCCCGGGCGCACGAAGCTGGTGGCCGTGCGCACCTCCGCCGGCCCCACCTCGCGCACCGCCGCCAGCGCCAGGCGCAGCGTGTCGCCGCCGGTGGTGATCTCGTCCACCAGCAGCACCCGCTTCCCCCGGGCCTGCACCGGCGTGGGGCTCAGGATGCGCGGCACGGCGTGCACCACCCCGCTCCGCTCGCGGCGCGAGATCTTCATGGTGTGGAAGTCCGCCCCCAGCATCCCCGCCACCACGGCCGCCGGGATCACCCCCGCCGTGGCGATGCCGATCACCACGTCGGGCTGGTAGTCGTGCGCCACGCGCACGGCCAGGGCACGGCAGAGCTCTCCGAACAGCTCCCACGAGAGCTCGAACCTGCCCAGGGTGCCGTTGGGCCCGGGTGACCGGGTGCCGCCGAAGGTGTGCGCCATGCGGAGCCTCCAGGAAGTGCGCGGAGCGGGAGGGGGCATGCACGTTACAAGATCCGTTCCGGTTCGGAAAGGAAACCTTTGGACACGAGGTGAGTCCTGAGTCCTGAGTCCTGAGTCCTGAGTCCTGAGTCCGGAGTCCGGAGTGCTGGCGCGGTGGGCGGGGCTGCGCGTACAATCCCGCCATGGCCGACCCGGACCTCCGCGCCCGCGCCGACGAGCGCTTCGAGCACGCCCTCCGCGAGAGCGGCGCGCGCGACCCGCGCGACTTCTACCGCCAGCAGCTGCGCGACCTCAAGGAGGCCCGTCCCGAGTCGTTCCGGAAGGCGCTGGCCTACTTCGAGGAGCGGCTGATCCCCGCCGTGGCGGCGGAGGGCGGCGACCCGCTCGGCGAGTGGCTGGAGTACGGGCGGGTGGTGGCCGCCCTGGCGTCGCCCGGCAGGACGGTGCAGATCGATTCCAGCGGCCGCGCGCGCGACTACGCCCGCCCGGTGCCGGCGGACCACCTGGTGCTGCACCTTCCCCAGGAGGCGGGCCAGCCGGCGCTGGTGCTCGGCCTCCCCCCGAAGCTCTCCCCCGCGCAGCGCGCCAACTACGACCTGCTGGTGCGCCAGTCGCAGGGCACCTGAAGGAGGAGGCGCCGTGTCCATCACCTGCACCCGCTTCGAGCTGCGCCCCGCGGACGGCGGGCCGCCCGTGCGCGGCGACGTGCGCGTCCGCGCGGGGACGGAGCCGCGCAGCGCCGTGGTGGTGTGCCACGGCTTCAAGGGCTTCCGCACCTGGGGACCGTGGCCGAACCTGGCCCGCGCCCTCGCCGCGCGCGGGCACGCGGCGGTCAGCTTCGACTTCTCGCGCAACGGCGTGGGCGCCGACGGGGTGGACTTCTCCGCGCTCGACCTCTTCGCCGAGAGCACCCACTCGCGCAACGTGGACGAGGTGCGGATGGTGCTCCACGCCGTCGCCGGGCGCGGGCTGCTGCCGGCGCGGCCCCGGCGCGTGGGGCTCTTCGGCCACTCGCGCGGCGGCGGCGAGGCGGTGCTGGCCGCCGCCGAGGAGCCCCGCCGCGTGCACGCGCTGGTGACCTGGGCCGCCATCGGCTCAGTGTACCGCTGGAGCGAGGAACAGGTCGCCCGCTGGCGCCGCGGCGAGACGGTGGAGGTGGCCAACGCCCGCACCGGGCAGCAGATGCCGCTGGGCCCCGCCTACTGGCGCGACATCGAGGCCAACACCGAGCGGCTCGACATCCGCCGCGCCGCCACGCGGCTCGACCTCCCCTGGCTCATCGTCCACGGCGAGGCGGACGCCACCGTGCCGGCCGACGACGCGCGCACGCTCTTCGACATGGCCGGCGACAACGCCGAGCTCCTGCTGGTGGAGGGGGCGGACCACACCTTGGGCGCCACGCACCCGTACGGCGGCGCCACGCCGGCGCTGCGCACCGCCGCGGAGGCGACACTGGAGTGGTTCGATACCCACCTCGGGTAGCAGTTCGAACGTTCGTTCCAGGAGATGGTGGACAAAGGCGGGCGGGCTGGTTATTGTATCCGCCGCCAGCCCGCAACCAGCCCCATCGCCCGCCGAACAGAGCGCCGGAGAGAGAGCCGAAACATGCCGTACGTGATCGCGGAGCCCTGCATCGGCACCAAGGACGCCAGCTGCGTCGAGGTGTGCCCGGTCGACTGCATCTACGAGGCGGAGGACCAGTACTACATCAACCCCGACGAGTGCATCGACTGCGGCGCGTGCGAGCCGGAGTGCCCCGTGCAGGCGATCTTCCCGGACACGGACGTCCCCCCCGAGTGGACGGACTACATCGAAAAGAACCGCGCCATGTCGGAGAAGTAGGGCGCGAAGCTCCGCCCCGGGGGAATGGCGAAGGGGGCGCGTCCCACGCGGGACGCGCCCCCTTCGTTTTTAGTCCTGAGTCCTGAGTCCTGAGTCCTAAGTCCTGAGTAGTTCAGGACTCAGGACTTAGCACTTAGGACTGCCGTTTATCGGTGGCTGTTCCGGCGGCCCATCACCATGTCGGCGTACCCGTTGTCGGGGTTGCCGCCGCGGCGGAGCACCCGGTCCACGGTGCCGGGCCCGCGGTTGTAGGCCAGGAGCGCGAGCTCCGTGTCGCCGTCGTACTTCTCGATCAGGTCGCGCAGGTAGCGGAACCCGATGTTCAGGTTCGTCTCCGAGTCGCGCAGCTGGCTCACCGTGACGCCGGGCTTCAGCCAGCGGGCCGTGGCCGGCATGAGCTGCGTGAGGCCGATGGCGCCCACGTAGCTGGTCGCGCTGTTCTGGAACCCGCTCTCCGTCTTCACCAGGCCGAAGGCCACCTCGGGATCGATCCGGTACTTCAGCGCGGCCGCGTGGATCTGGCGGGCCAGCGTCTCCGAGACCTTGAAGCCGCGGCGGCGGTACTTCTCCGCCAGCTCCTGGGCCCTGGGGCTCGCCGCCACGGCGGGCTCGGCCTTGCGGACCGGCGCCGCCTTCTTGACGGCGGCCACCTTCATCGGCTTGATCACCAGCGAGGGAGCCAGGCTCTGCACCACCGTGTGCTGCACCCGGGCAGCCGCCAGGTCGCCCGCGTCGCGGTCGCGGTCCTTGAGCGCCGCGCCGACCGCCACCCCCTGCACCGCCGCCAGGACAAGCACGCCCTGCACGGCACGGGAGCGCAGCAGCGCCCGGGTGTCGCCACGCTTGCTCCGTCGATCGGCACGGTTGGTCGCGTTCTTCTTCAACGGCACTCTCCGGTTCGGCCCAAGGAAGATGCGGCAGTCGGATGGGACCGCCGCATCGCCATGGTGTCAATCATCTTTGCCTATAAGAATAAAACGTTTATCCCCTTGTGTCAACCCCACTTAGATGAGACGACACCTCACCGGCGAATCTGCTGGCCCCTGGATTTTCCTCATTGGTGCCGCAACAGCCCTGGGAATGACTGTGCAAGGACGGGATCGGCAATGTGGATGAACATTTTGCCGTTTCGGGTTATTGCCGGTCACTGCGGAGAGAGGGGAATGTCCACCTGGGAGGACAGCGACGCGGATGAAACGACACGGGCGCGGACGTCTCGTGATGAGACATCCGCGCCCCGGATCGGAACACTTCTCCCGGCCGGACCGGCCGCCCCGCGGGCGTCAGAGACCCGCGGCCCTCAGCTGATCGAGGTCCAGTCCGACGGCAGCCGGAGAGTGCTCAGGCCTCTTTTCCCCGTCGTCCTTCGGCTGCTCTACCTGCCGCTGCCGAGCGATGGTGAGGCTGGCCACGATGGCTGCGATGGCAACGAGACTGACACCCAAGGTGCGAATAGGCGCCTCCGCGGCAGGAGGTGAGGGCGCATCGGTCCGGTGCGCCTGGGACCACTCGTGGCAGTTTCCATGCCGAATGAGCGGTTTTGTTCGGTAACGGTTCGGTGAAGGACCGGCGCGCCTAAACGTCTGGCGTACCCACCACATATTCAACGTCTGAGCCAACGATTTCCTTACAAGCGTCCCGCCCGGAGCGGCTCCCGCCCCCGCGGCGCGCCGTCTCACCGCCCGCCGCGCTGCTACCGCCTGCTACTGCTTGCCGAGCGCGCAATTCTTGCCCGCCGCGGCGCGCCTCCGCATCTTGCCCCGCTCCCCTCACCCGGACGCCTCGATGAGCGACGACGCAGCGCGGTTCACCGACCCCGAGGGACGCTTCGACTTCGTCCTCCCGCCCGGGTGGGCGGCCGAGCCGGACGCGGAGCAGGGCGGCGTGGAGGTGTGGGACGACGACGGGCCCGGGAGCCTGCACCTGCTGGGCTTCGCCACCGACGAGTTCGCCGACCCGGGCGAGGAGCTCTACGCCTTCCTGGAGGACCGCGGGGTGGAGCTGGAGGAGGACGAGGTGGAGGACCTGGAGCTGGCGGACGGCGGGGAGATGTCGCTCACCGAGTACGCCAGCGAGGACGAGGAGGAGGGCGAGTCGCTCTTCTGGATGGTGGGGGTGGCCACGGCGCCGGGGACGCTGGTGTTCGCCAGCTACTTCTGCCCCGCGGGCCAGGAGGAGCGCGAGCGCGAGAAAGTGCGGGGGCTCCTTGTCTCGCTGCGGGTGCGCGAGGGGGAATAGGCGCGCCAGATCATCCACATTGCACGCAATAGGAAAGATCCTATTGCCCCATCATCCGAACCGAGAGCAGGCGATGCCGCTGCAGCCGGGCGATCCCGCCCCCGACGTGACCCTCCCCTCGCACGAGAACCGGCAGACGCCGCTGGCGGAGGCGTGGCAGGACGGGCAGGTGGTGCTCTTCTTCTTCCCGCTGGCCTTCACCAGCACCTGCACCGAGGAGCTGTGCACGGTGCGCGACGACTTCCGCGCGTACGAGGCGCTGGACGCGCGCGTCATCGCCGTCAGCGTGGACTCGCCGTACGTGCTGCGGCGCTTCCGCGAGGAGCTGGGGGCGGACTACCTCTTCCTCTCGGACTTCAACCGCGAGGCGAGCCGGGCGTTCGGGGTGCTGCGCGAGGCGCCGGTGGGGCCGGGGCTGCGCCACGCGGCGGACCGCGCGGTGTTCGTGGTGGCCCCGGGCGGCACGGTGAAGTACACCTGGCACGACACCAATCCCAGCCTGCTCCCCCCCTTCGACGAGATCAAGCAGGCGCTGGCGGCGTAGCACCCTTTCGGGTCCCCAACGTTGTCATCCTGAAGGCGCCGCCACGAAGCCGCCCCACACCGCAGCCAGGCGGCGCCTGAAGGATCTATCGCCTGCCCCGCGCAGGAACCGGCTCTTGGCCCTGCGGCGGCTATAGATCCTTCGCTGCGCGCCAACCGTTCTCACCACGGCAGCGCCGGTGTGGCGCTCCGCTCAGGATGACAAGCTAGCGGGCGGCGTCGAGGATGGCCTTCATCTCGAGCGGGGTGAAGTAGTACGCCTGGTTGCAGAAGTGGCACACCACCTCGGTGCGCTCCTCCTCCTCCTCCTCGGCGATGATCCGCTCCACCTCGGCGTGCCCCAGGCTGACGATGGCCGCCTCGAAGCGCTCGCGGCTGCACGGGCAGTGGAAGCGCACCGGGTAGCGGTCCAGCAGGTCGAACCCCTCGGGGAAGATGCGCCCCAGCACCTGCTCGGGCCCGTCGCCCGCGCGGAGGAGCGCCGTGGGGTGCGGGAGCGCGGCGATGCGCGCCTCGATGGCCGCGGCGGCGTCATCGTCCACCCCCGGGAGGAGCTGGACGAGGTAGCCGCCGGCGGCGCTCACCGTGCCGTCCGGCACCACGAACACCCCGACCCCCACCGCGCTCGGCGTCTGCTCGCTCTTGGCCAGGTAGTAGGCCAGGTCGTCGCCGATCTCGCCGCTCTGCAGCTCCACCGTGCCCTGGTAGGAGTCCCGCATCCCCAGGCTCCTGGTGACGGAGAGGTAGCCCCCCCTCCCCACCACGCCGGCGACGTTCAGCTTGCCGGCGCGGACGCTGTCGGCGTGCACGCGCGGGTTGCTCACCAGCCCGCGCACCTCGCCGCGCCCGTTGGCGGTGGCGAGGATGCGCCCCACCGGCCCGCCGCCCTTCACCTCGACGGTGAGCAGCTGGTCGTCCTCCTTGAGCGAGGAGGCGGCCAGGAGGAGGGCGCCCATGGCGGTGCGGCCCAGGGCGGCGCTGGCGGCGGGATAGGTGCCGTGCCGGCGCTGCAGCTCGGACACCACGCCGGTGGCATCCATGGCGAAGGCGCGCACCTGCTCGCCGAGGGCGGTGGCACGCACCAGGTAGTCGCGGGAGAGGATCATCTTCCAGATCGAGGGCAACGAGAACCGCGGCCGGTAACGACGCGGCCGCGGCGTGTGCATGCCCTCCATACCGTGCGCGATATCCCAGGTTCCCCCTACTCCCCCAGCGGCAGGAGGAGGCGCGCCACGCAGCCGCGGCCGCCGTCGGCGCGGTTCTCCAGGGTGAGGGTGCCGCCGTGCGCCTCGGCGATCTGCCGCGAGAGCACCAGCCCGATCCCCGTGCCATTGGGCTTGGTGGTGAAGAAGGGGACGAAGAGGTTCCCGGTGTCCGGGAGGCCGGGGCCGTCGTCCTCGATCCAGATCTCCACGCTCGCGCCGTTGCGGCTCCACCCCACCCGCACGCCGCCCCCCGTCTCCAGCGCGGCGTCGGCGGCGTTGCGGAGCAGGTTGATGAGGAGCTGGTCGAGCTGGTCGGGGTCCGCCTGCACCACCGTGGGATCCCCCGCCACCACCCGCACCCGCAGCCGCGTCTCCAGCTCGGCGGTGCGCTCCACCCAGGGGCCCAGCTCCAGCGGCTCCAGGCTGGGCGCGGGGAGGCGCGCCAGCCGGGCGTACGAGGCCATGAAGCGGCTGAGCGCCCGCGCCCGCCCGCCGATGACCGCGAGCCCCGAGACCAGGTCCTCTTGCAGGTCGTCCGGCGGGGGGCGCTGTCCGGCGAGCCCCTGCAGGGTGCCGGCGATGGACTGGATCGGCGCCAGCGAGTTGTTGATCTCGTGGCTCAGCACCCGGATCAGCCGCTGCCAGGCCTGCCGCTCCTCCTCGCGCAGGGCGCGCGAGAGGTCCGAGATCACCAGCAGCTCGTGCGGGCGGCCGCCCTGGCGGAAGGGGTCGCGCCGCACCTCCCAGCGCCCGCTGCCGCCGGGGAAGGCGTGGTCCAGGGTGCGCGGCGTCTCGCCGCGCAGGCAGACGGCGAGCCCCACCTCGCCGGCGGTGCGGCCGAGCAGGCGGTCGGCGGACTGGTCGAGCAGCCGCTCGCCGGCGCGGTTCACCAGCCGCAGCCGCTCCTCGCCGTCGAAGGCGAAGACGGCGACGTCGATCTCCTCCATCACCTTGCGCAGCAGGGCGGTGGCCTCCATGGCGCCGACGCGCTGCTCGCGCAGCGTCTCGCCCAGGGCGTTGGCCTCCAGCAGCGCCAGCCCCAGGGCGTCGTCGATCCCGGCGCCGCGGGCGCGCAGCGAGAAGTCGCCCTCGCGCAGGGCGCCCAGGAGGTTGGAGAGGGTCTGGATCGGGCGGACGACCTTCTCGCGCAGCGCGAAGGCGAAGCCCAGCCAGAGCGAGACCAGGACGAGGGTGAGCGTCCACTGCGTGCGGGCGGCGAAATCGCCCGTCCAGAGGAGCACCAGGGAGAGGAAGGCGCCGGGGAGACCGGTGAGGAAGGAGAGGCGGAGGACCTGCGCCTGGTGCGTGGCCGGCCGCTTCCCCGGCCGCGGCGGGCCGGTCACAGCCCGTAGCGCTCCAGCCGCCGGTAGAGCGCGCTGCGGGAGAGGCCGAGCGCCTCGGCGGCCTGGCTGACGTTGCCGTCGTGCCGGGAGAGCGCCTTCTTGATCAGCAGCCGCTCGGCGTCTTCCAGCGACATCTCCTCGATGGCGATGGAGGTGGAGACGCGCGCGGCGCGCAGGGTGAGGTCCTCGGCGCCGATGGCGGGGCCCTGCGCCAGGAGCACGGAGCGCTCGACGGTGTGCTCCAGCTCGCGGATGTTGCCGGGCCAGGCGTAGGAGAGGAGCGCCTGCATGGCGTCGGCGTCGAAGCCGGAGAGGTCCTTCCGGTACTGCCCCGCGGCCTTGCGCAGGAAGTGCATGGCGAGGGGCGGGATGTCCTCGCGGCGCTCGCGCAGGGGCGGGAGGTGGACCTCGACGGTGTTGAGGCGGAACAGGAGGTCCTCGCGGAAGCGCCCCTCGTCGACGGCGGCGGGGATGTCGGTGTTGGTGGCGCTGATCACCCGCACGTTCACCCGGCGGGTCTTGGAGGAGCCGACGCGCTGGATGTCGCCCGTCTGCAGCACGCGCAGGAGCTTGGCCTGCTGCTCGGGGGGCATGGTGCCGATCTCGTCGAGGAAGAGGGTGCCGGTGTCGGCCAGCTCGAAGGCGCCCACGCGGTCGGTGCGGGCGTCGGTGAAGGCGCCCTTCACGTGGCCGAAGAGCTCGCTCTCGAAGACGCCCTCGGCGATGGCGCCGGCGTTGACGGTCACCAGCGGGCGGCTGGCGCGCGAGGAGACGGCGTGGAGCCAGCGGGCCACCACGTCCTTGCCGGTGCCGTGCTCGCCGGTGATGAGCACGGTGGCGTCGGAGGGGCCCACGCGCTCCATCATCCGCAGCACCGGCTGCATGGCGCGCGACTGGGCCACCATCTGCGGGAGGCCGTTGCTGCGCAGCCGCAGGTTCTCCTGCTCCAGCCGCTGACTCTGGCGCAGCGCCCGGCCGAGCTCGACCTGCCCGTTGAGGGTGGCGAGGAGGCGGGTGTTGTCCCAGGGCTTCTCGATGTAGTCGCGCGCGCCGCGGCGCATGGCCTCGACGGCGCCCTCGACGCTCCCCCAGGCGGTCATCACCACCACCGGGAGGGTGGAGTCGAGCGCCTGCAGCTGGCTGACCAGGTCGAGCCCCTCGCGCCCGGAGGTGGTGTCGCGGGCGTAGTTGAGGTCCATGAGGACCACGTCCAGGTCCTGCTCGCGGGCCAGGGCCAGGATGCCGGCGGGCGAGGTGGCGGTCTCGATCTGGAAGCCCTCGCCCTTGAGCAGCAGGCGGAGCGCCTGGAGCACGTCGGGCTGGTCGTCGGCGATCAGGATGCGCGGCGGCGGAATGGTCTGCATGGAAGTATGATACGCAACGGCTATTCGGCGCGCAGGGCCACCATCGGGTCCACGCGCGTGGCGCGGCGCGCGGGGATCCAGCTCGCCAGCAGCGCCACCCCCAGCAGGAGCGCCCCCACGACGGCGAAGGTGAGCGGGTCCGTGGGCGGGGTGCCGAAGAGCATGCTGCGCAGCACGCGCGTGACGCCGGCCGCGCCCGCCAGCCCCAGCAGCGTCCCGGCGCCCGCCAGCACCACCCCCTGCCGCAGCACCAGCCGCAGCACGTCGGCGCGCTGCGCGCCCAGCGCCATGCGCACGCCGATCTCCTTGGTGCGCTGCCCCACGGCGTACGCCACCACGCCGTAGACGCCGATGGCCGCCAGCAGCAGGGCGAAGGCGGCGAACGCCCCCAGGAAGGTGGTGAACATCCGCACCGGCCACACCCACTGCCGCTGCGCCTGCTCGGCGGTGCGGACGCCGGTCACCGGCTGGGCGGGATCGACCTCGCGCACCGCCGCGCGGAGCGCGGGGGCCAGGGCAAGCGCGTCACCGTCGGCGCGCAGGACCACGCTGATCGGGCGGCCGGGGAGCTGCGCCAGCGGGACGTAGGCGGAGCTCGTCGGCGGGCGCCCGGGGAGCGGGCTCCGCCCCACGTTCCCCACCACGCCCACCACCGTGCGCCAGGCCAGCGAGTCCGGCCCGCCCAGGGCCACGCGCCGCCCCAGCGGGCTGGCGCCGGGCCAGAGCCGCTCGGCCATGGCCTGGTTGACGACTACCACGCCCGCGGCGCCGGCGTCGTCGCTCGCACCGAAGTCGCGCCCGGCGCGGAGGGGGATGCCGAGCGCGGCGAAGTAGCCGGGGGTCACCGCGAACGCCCGGGGCGGCGACGCGGCCTCCGGGGCCTCGGCGCCCCCTTCGAGGCGCACCGGCGCCGGCCGCGCGCCGAAGCCGCGCAGGAAGTGCACGGACTGGAGCGCGGCCGCCTTCGCCCCCGGGAGCGCCAGCAGCCGCTCGTGCACGCCCGCGGCGAGGAGCGCCCGCTGGGCCGGTGCGTCGTAGCGCGCCTCCAGCAGGGGGAGCTCGCCCTGGAGGACGGTGCGCGGATCGTATCCCGCCTCCGGCGTGGTGACGCGCACCAGGGTGCGCACCATCAGCCCGGCGCCGGCCAGGAGCACCAGGGCGAGCGCCGTCTCGGCCACCACCAGCGCGGAGCGCAGCCGTCCGGTCCGGCGCCCCGCCGAAGCGCCGCGGGTGCCGGCGCGCAGGCCGTCGTACACGTCGGCGCGGGTGGCCTGCAGCGCGGGGGCGAGGCCGAAGGCGGCGCCGGTCAGCACCGTGGCCGCGGCGGCGAACGCCAGCACGCGGACGTCGATGCCGAAGCGGATCCAGAAGGGGACGAACTCGGCCTGGATGGCGCGCACCGCCAGCTCCACCCCCCAGACGGCGAGGAGCATACCCAGCACGCCGCCGGCCGCCGCGAGCAGCACGCTCTCGGTGAGGAGCTGGCGGACGATACGCCCGCGCGTGGCCCCGAGCGCGGCGCGGACGGCGAGCTCGCGGCGGCGGCCGGTGCCGCGCGCCAGCAGGAGCCCGGCCAGGTTGGCGCAGGCGATGAGCAGCACGAACCCGACGGCGCCGAGCAGCACCAGGAAGACCGGTCCCGTCTCGCTGGAGACGTCCGCGTGCAGCGAGACGGCGGCGGCGCTCCACCCGGTGTGGGTCTCGGGGTGCGCGGCGGCCGTGCGGGCGGCGAGGCCCTCCAGCTCGCGCGAGGCGCGGGCGATGGAGACGCCCGGCCGCAGGCGCGCGACCACGCCCACGCTCCGGTCGTCGCGCGCCTCCGCCGCCATGGCGGGCGCGGCGGGGAGCCAGAGCTGCGCCGTCTCGGGGAAGCGGAAGCGCGGCGGCATCACGCCCACCACGGTGTGCGGCACGCCGCTCAGCACCACGGTGCGGCCGAGCACGTCGTGCGATCCCCCGAAGCGCTCCTGCCAGAGCTCGTGGCCGATCAGCGCCACCGCGGGCGCGCCGGGGCGGTCCTCGGCGGGGAGGATGCCGCGGCCGAGCACCGGCGCCACGCCCAGGGTGGGGAAGAGCTCCGCCGTCACCCGCGCGCCGGGGAGGCGCTCGGGGGCCTCGACGCCCGTCAGGGTGAAGTCGTCCTCACGGTAGGCGCCGAGGGAGGAGAAGGAGCGCGCCTGCGCCTGCCAGTCCAGGAAGGTGGCGTACGCGGTGCCCACCCCACAGCCGGCGCACAGCTCGCGCGGGTTGTGCTCGCTGAGGTCCACCAGCCGCCCCGGGTCCGCGTACGGGAGCGGGCGCAGGTGCACGGCGTTGACCAGGCTGAACACCGTGGTGTTGGCGCCGATCCCCAGCGCCAGCGAGAGCACCGCCACGGCGGTGAAGCCGGGGGCGCGCGCCAGGGTGCGGGCGGCGTAGCGGAGGTCCTGGAGCAGGGCGGTCATCGCAAGTGCGAGAGTGCGAAAGTGCGAAGTGCGAAGTGCGAAGTGCGAAGGAACACCTACTCCGCACGGAGTGCCACTACCGGGTCCACTCGCGACGCGCGGCGAGCCGGGAGGAGGAGCGCCGCCGTGGCCACCGCGCCCAGGAGGAGCGCCACGCCCAGGTACGTCAGCGGGTCCGTGGCGGTGAGGCCGTACAGCAGCCCCGACAGCAGCCGCGCGAAGGCGAGCGCCCCCACCGTCCCCGCCACGATCCCGGCCGCCACCACGGCGAGCCCCTCGCCCGCCACCAGGCGCAGCACGTCGGCGCCGCGCGCGCCCAGCGCCATGCGGATGCCGATCTCGCGCGTGCGCTGCGCCACCAGGTAGCTGGCCACGCCGTAGATGCCCACCGCCGCCAGCAGCAGCGCCGCCGCGGCGAAGACGGCCAGCACCACCAGGCTGAACTGCCGGTCCGCCGTGGCGCGCGCCAGCACCTGCTCCATGGTGGCCACCTTGGCGATGGGCAGCTCCGGGTCCGCCCGCCGCACCTCGGCGCGGATGGCCGCGGCCAGGCGCAGCGGGTCGCCGCGTGGGGCGCTCACCGCCATGTAGGCGGAGCGGTTGGAGCGCTGCAGCAGGGGGACGTAGACCTGCGGCTCGCCCTCCTGGTGCAGCCCCACGGCGCGCACGTGCTCCACCACCCCCACCACCTCGGTGAAGACCGTGTCCGGCTGCCCCGCCAGGCTCAGCCGCTTGCCGACCGGGTCCTCCCCCGGCCAGTACCTGCGCGCCAGCCGCTCGTCCACCACGGCCACGGCGGGCGCGCCCGCCCGGTCCGCCCCGGTGAAGGCGCGGCCGGCGTGCAGCGAGATCCCCATCGCCCGGAAGTAGTCCGGCGAGACGGCGGCGTACTCGGCGTGCGGGTACTCGCCGCCGGGTGGCACCGGCTGCCCCTCGACCATGAAGGAGGCGCTCCAGGCGTCGCCGCTCAGGGGGAGGGGGTTCACCCCGCCCGCCGCGCGCACGCCGGGGAGGGCGGCCACGCGGCCGAGCACCTCGTCCCAGACGGCGACGCGCTGGTCGAGCGAGTCGTAGCGGAGCGGGGGGAGCGAGACCTGGAAGGTGAGCACGCCGCGCGGGTCGAAGCCGGGGTCGGTGCCCTGCAGCCGCGCGAAGGAGCGCAGCAGCAGCCCCGCGCCCACCAGCACCACCACCGCCAGCGCCACCTGGGCGGCCACCAGGAAGGAGCGCAGCCGCCGGCGCCCGCGGTCGGGCGAAGCGCGCCCGGCGGCGCCGAGCACGGCCGCGGCGGGGCGGGCCAGCTGGAGGGCGGGCACCAGACCGAAGAGCGCGGCGGTGAGCAGCGAGGCCGCCAGCGCGAAGCCCGCCACGCGCAGGTCGACGGTCGTCTCTTCCAGCCGGGGGATGCTGCGCGGGCCCACCCGGGCCAGCACCGCCACGCCCCAGCTGGCCAGCGCCACCCCCGCCACCGCGCCCGCGAGCGCCAGCACCAGGCTCTCGGTGAGGAGCTGGCGGACGAGCCGCCCGCGCGCGGCGCCCACCGCCGAGCGCACCGCGATCTCCCGGCGGCGCGCGGCGGAGCGGGCCAGCAGCAGGTTGGCCACGTTGGCGCAGGCGATCAGCAGCACCAGCCCCACCGCGCCCGCCAGCACCAGCAGCGCGGGGCGCACCTGGCCCACGTACTCCTCGCGCAGGGGGATGGCGACGGGGCGCCAGCCGCTCGCCACCGGGTACGACTCGGGGTACTCGGCCTGGAAGCGCGCCGCCAGGGCGCGCAGCTCGGCCGCGGCGCCCTCGGCGGTGCCGCCCTCGCGCAGGCGCCCCACCACGCGCAGGTACTGGTTGCCGCGCTCGTCCGCGAAGCTCTCCCAGGCGCGCGGCACCCACAGGTCCGCCCGCTCGGGGAAGAGGAGCCCCGGCGCGTCGGGGAAGCGCACCTCGGGGGGCATCACCCCCACCACCGTGTAGGTGTTGCCGTTCAGCCGCACGGTGGTGCCCACCACCGCGGGGTCCGCCCCGAAGCTGCGCTGCCAGAGGGCGTGGCTGAGCACGGCCACCTCGCGGTTCCCCTCCACCCCCTCGCCCGGGGCGAAGGCGCGGCCGAGCGCCGGGCGCACGCCCAGCACGTCGAAGAGGTTGGGGGAGACGATGAAGCCCTGCACGCGCTCGGGCTCGCCGCGCCCGGTGAGGTTGGCGTTCCAGTCGGTGACGGCGGCGGTGGATTCGAAGGCGCGGAGCGAGCGCCGGTAGTCGGCGAACTCGGAGGGCGAGATGGCGCCCTTCTGCGGCCCACCGCCGGCGTACTGGTTCCAGAACACCATCAGCCGGTCCGCGTCCGCGAAGGGGAGCGGGCGCAGGAGCACGGCCTGGAGCACGCTGAAGATGGCGGTGTTGGCGCCGATCCCGAGCGCCAGCGTGAGCACCGCCACCGCGGCGAAGCCGGGGCTCCGGCGCAGGGTGCGGAGGGCGTAGCGGAGGTCCTGGAGCAGGGTATCCATTACGGGAGTCCTGAGTCCTAAGTCCTGAGTCCTGAGTGTCGGGAGCACTTTCGCACTTTCGCACTTTCGCACTCTCGCACTTCTTGCCGTCGAACGGTCGCCGGGCGCGCGACGGTTTGTTCGAACGCTCCCGCCCCGTTGCGGGCCGCGGCCCGGCGCCGTCCGTCGGCTCACGCCGCCTGCTTCTCGCCCACCACCCAGCCGTCGGCCAACTCCACCACGCGGTTGCCGTAGCCGGCGTTCACCTCGGAGTGGGTGACCTGGATGATGGTGGTGCCCTCGCCGTTGAGCCGCTTGAACAGCTCCATGATCTCGCGCCCCTGCGAGGAGTGCAGGTTGCCGGTGGGCTCGTCGGCCAGGATCAGGGAGGGCCGGGCGATGATGGCGCGGGCCACGGCCACCAGCTGCTGCTGGCCGCCGGAGAGCTGGTTGGGATAGAGGTCCTTCTTCCCCACGATGTTGAAGCGGTCGAGCACGTCGGCCACCATCGCCTCGCGCTCGCGCTTCTTGATGTCGCGGTAGGAGAGGGGGATGTCGAGGTTCTCGGAGACGGTGAGGTGGTCGAGCAGGTGGTACTGCTGGAAGACGAAGCCGATGTGCTGCTTGCTGAGCGCGTTGCGCTCCTTGACGCTCAGGCGGTGGACGGGGCGGTCCATGAAGTGGTACTCGCCGCTCCACGCGCCGTCGAACATCCCCAGGATGGCGAGCAGGGTGCTCTTCCCGGCGCCCGAGGGTCCCATCACCGAGACGAACTCGCCCGAGGCGATGTCGAGGTTCACGTTGCGCAGGACGTAGGTCTTCTGGTTCCCGGTGGCGTAGACCTTTTCGAGGTTTCTCAGCCGGATCATCGCAGGGGTTCCCGGTTCGGGGTTGGGCAGGGCGAACGGGGGAGGATGAGGGAAGTTGCGTGCCCCGGGCCACAACGCACGCAAGCCGTTGCGGCGCAAGTGGATACGCTTTGCGGCCGCCGGGATCTCCTGTTCGGAGGTGGGATGTGGCGTCCCAGAATCGGACACCGGGAGGGTTGCACGCCCCGGTGTGCTCCGGCTGCTTCGGAGATGAAGGGAAGCAAGAACCCTTTCCCGCTTGCGGGAGAGGGTGGCGAGCCTGGGCGAGCCGGGTGAGGGCCGGCTACAGCGAGTTGATGTACGCGAGGACCGCGGCCTGCTCCGCGCTGGTGAGGTTGTTGAACCGGCTCCGCGACTGCGAGCCCTCCCCGCCGTGCCGCTGGATCGCCGCCGTGAGGCTGCCAGCGCCGCCGTCGTGCATGAACCTGGTCATGAAGCGCGCACCCATGAGCGGCTCCGTCCGGAATTCGGCGTTGAACGCCTGGTTCAGGCAGATGTC
>DASUNK010000250.1:0-6241 GCA_036277195.1 Longimicrobiaceae bacterium
GGTGAGCGAGGAGGAGGCGGCCACCGCGGTCAGCGCAGGAGGGTGGCGTAGTAGAGCGCCGCCGCCACGTGCACGAAGGCGAGCACGAACATGGCGGCCGCCACGGGGACGTGCAGCAGGTACCAGAGCGAGAGCGCCCGCCGCGCCCCGCCGGGCGGCTCCGCGGGGCCGGCCTTGGGCACGGCGGTGTAGGCGAAGCGCCCCACCACGCCGCTCGCCACCACCACCAGCACCAGCAGCGCCACCACCCCGGCCAGGCCGCGGAACTCGAAGGCGGTGTGGAGGAGGACGAGGTACGGCCCCACCAGCCCGGTGAAGACGTGCGCCTGGAGCCAGCGGCGCATGGGGCCCCACCCCTCGCGGTGCACGTGCTTGCGCCAGGTGTAGGCCGTCTCGGCGAAGAGCATCAGCAGGAAGCCGAGCACCCCCAGCCCGTGGCCGAAGAGCCCGCTGGCCGGGGGCGGGCCGCCGCGCGCCAGGGGGAGGTAGACGGCCGTCGCCAGGGCGATGGCCCCCAGCGCCAGCCAGAGCTCAGTGGGCCGCCGCGCGGCCGCCGTACCGTTCGTCATGGAAGGCCAGCAGGCGCCGGAGCGCCTCCTCGGGGTGGGCCTCGCACGCGCCGCGGATGGAGGAGATGTCGGCCCGCTCCGCCACCAGCCGCGCCAGGGGGTGCGAGAGCGTCTGCGCCCCCATCACCAGGGCGCCGACCACCCGCGTCTCGTCGAGCATCACCCGCACGCGGTCCGTGCCGTGGCGGTCCTGCACCACGGTCTCGCGCCCATGCACGGTCCAGGCCTCGCTCTGCCCGCGGGTCATGGTCACCATGTCCGGGTCCTTCCCGCCGCCGACCGCGCCGATGACGGTGGTCACCAGCCCCGCCAGCCGGGTGACGTTCATGGGAACGTCCTTGCGGTAGGCGGCGTCGGCCCCGGCCAGGTTGAGCCCGGCCGCGCGCCCCTGCGCCAGCGCCGAGCTCCAGAGGGTGTCGAGCTCGGCGCGGCCGGTGACGGGGTCGCGCACCTGGGCCACGTCGCCGGCGGCGAACACGCCGGGGGTGCGGCTCTCCAGCCGGTCGTCCACCAGGATGCCGCGGTCGGTCTCCACCCCGGCCGCCTGCGCCAGCTCCAGCCGCGGGCGCACGCCCACCGCCACCGCCAGCACGTCGCAGGGCACCACCGCGCCCGCCGCCGTCTCCACCCCCGTGAGCCGGCCGTTCTTCCCCTGCGCGCGGCGCACCTCGGTGCGGCGGTGCAGGCGCACGCCCTCGGCCTCCAGCCGCTCCTCCACGATGGCGGACTCCACCGGGTCCAGCACCTTGCTCCAGTAGCGGTCGCCGCGCAGGAAGTAGTGCACGCGCACCCCGCGGGCGTGCAGCCCCTCCACGATCTCCAGCGCCGTGCTCCCGCCGCCCACCACCACGGCGCTGCGCCGCTTCCGCCCCAGCCGGAGCAGGCGGCGGGCCTGGTCGAGCCCGTCGAGCTGCATCACCCCCTCCAGCTCCGCGCCGGGGAAGACGGGGGGGATGGAGACGGCCCCGGTGGCCAGGAGGAGGCGGTCGTACGGGAGCTCGCGCCCGTCCTCCAGCACCAGCCGATGGCCGGCGGGGTCGAGGGCGGCGGCGCGCGCGTGCAGGCGGCGGACGCCGAGCGCGGCCACCTCGGCGGGGGTGCGCAGGTAGAGCTGCGGTTCGGGGACGGAGCCGGTGAGCAGGTAGGCCAGGCCGGGGCGCGAGTAGAAGGGGTGCGGCTCCTCGCCCACCAGGGTCACGTCGCCGGCCGGGTCGCGCTCGCGGATGGCCTCGCACGCGGAGAGCCCGGCGATGCCGGTGCCCACCACCAGGTAGCGGCGCATCAGGCGCCGCCGGGGCGGTGGAAGGAGAGCACGCCGCGGGGGCAGCGGGCCACGCACTCGCCGCAGAGGATGCAGTGGCTCTCCAGCACGGGCATGGCCCGGCGCGAGTAGCTCCGCACGTCGATGCCCACGGGGCAGCTGTACGAGCAGATGCCGCACTGCACGCAGCGCCCCGCCGCGGCCTCCACGTGGCTGCCGGCGAGGAGGCGCAGGCGCGCCGCGTCGGTGGGGAGGGGGCCGTGGGGGAGGTCGCTGGTCCCCGCGCCCACGATGGTGAGCACCCCGTCGTCGTCCGCGCGGGACGGCGGGGTCTGGGGCGCGGCCCCGGGCTCGGGGGCCGGGGGCGCGCTCCGGCGGCGGAGAAAGCTCAACGTCCCTCGTCGATAAACAGGTGAGGGAGGTCGTACACTCGCCGGGCGCGTCCGGTCCGCAAAAGGAAGTGCCCGGCACCTGCTCGGTGCCGGGCACTCAGGACTCAGGACTCAGGACTCAGGACTCAGGACTGCAGTTCTAGAACTCGTACTTCACCCGCAGCAGCGCCATCCGCCCGATGTCCGGCACCCCCGGGAAGGGACGGTAGTCCTCGTCCAGCAGGTTGGTGATGTTCAGGCTGATGGTGGTGTTGCGGAAGCGGGGGATGGTGTACCCCAGGTTCAGGTCCAGGAGCGTGTAGTCGTCCACGCACGGCTCCACGAAGTCCGTGGTCACCCCCAGGCACGCCGTGCCGATGAACACCCCCGAGTTCACCGGGAACCCGTTGGTGTGGCGCACCCGGAACTCGCCCATCACCCCCGTGTCCTCCTCGTCGTCGTAGCGCACGCTCAGCGTCCCCTTGCGGGTGGGCGCGTTCAGCGTCACCACCCCGGCGTTCTCGGTGTGGAACACGTCGTCGCTCACGAACGAGGCCGCCAGCCCCAGCGCCCACTCGTTGCCGATGAGGATCTCGGCCGAGAGGTCCGATCCCCAGAGCTCGATCGTCTCGTCCACGTTCACGTAGGTCACCAGCAGCTGAGCCCCGGTGGCCGCCACGTCCGGCGAGGAGACCACCCCCAGCGGGATGGTGGCCAGCCCGGTGGCGTTGGCGCTGCCGATGAGCTGCGTGGCCAGCGCCGTGGCCGCCGCCGGGCTCATCCCCAGGTCCGCCACGAAGCGCGGCACCAGGAACGCCCCCAGCTGCTGCGGGTTCAGCGTCAGCAGCGGGCTCTGGATGGTGAGCGGGGTCACCAGGTCTTCCTTGCGCGAGTACCACACGTCCGCCGCCAGCAGCACCCGCCCGCCCAGGATCCCCTTGTAGCCCACCTCCAGCGTGTTGGTGGTGGACTCGCGGATCGGGTCGATCCGGTCGACGCCGAAGGTGGAGAGCGGCCCCGTCTCGCGGGTGATCGGGTTCAGGAAGTTGGTCCCCACCTGCGCGCCGGTGGGCTGCAGCGTCAGCAGGTAGCTCACCAGGCTGGGCGGGAGCGGCGTCCCGTTGGCCGCGGCGCCCTGCGCCAGCACCTGCACGGCGGCCCGGTAGAAGATGCTCACGTCCGCCGGGAGGAGCCCCGCCGGCCCGCCCAGCGGCACCGGGGTGAAGGGCGAGCGCATCACGAAGCCGCCGCCCGGCTGCAGGAACTGGAAGCCCTCCTCGCCGGTGCCCTGCACGCGCAGGCTGAAGCCGAGCCGCGCGAGATCGACGTTCGGGCTGGCCGAGCCCAGGTCCAGGAACTGGTTCAGCGAGCTGGGGGTGGTGAACGCGCGGTTGAAGCTCACCCGGAAGCTCTGCGCCTCGGAGGGCTTGAAGACCAGCGCCGCGCGGGGCGAGAACACCGGGTCCGGGAGCGCCGAGTGCGTGTCGACGCGGCCGGCCAGCACCAGCTCCAGCTGGTCGGTGAGCTGCGTCTCGGACTGCAGGTAGGCGCCGAACTCCTGCGTGTCGTCGTCGTCCTCGTAGATGCCGTTGATGCTCCCGCCGGTGATCGGCAGCGTGTAGAGGAAGTCGCCCCCGTAGGTGAAGCGCTGCCAGTCCGTCCCGCCCAGGGAGAAGCCGTGCTGCAGCTGCGCCACGAAGAGCCGCGAGCGGTCCGTGATCGGGGCGCCGTTGCGCAGCAGGAAGGTCTCGCCCGCGTCGCTGGTGTTGAGGTAGAGCTGCCCGAAGAAGCGGCCCCAGTTGGCGCGGGCCTGGTAGTAGGTGTAGCGCCAGTCCTTGGCCTGCCCGGCGCCGAGGCCGGTGAGCTCGATCCCGTTCAGGGTGGTGGTGCCCACCGCGAAGACGGTGGTGAGGTCGCGCGTCACCCGCCAGTCGGCCCGGGCCTCGGCGCTCCAGCGGTCGATGTCGTTGTCGCGCGCGCCGATGCGGGCGATGCGCACGTCGGCCTCGGCCTGGGTGATGCCGGTGGCGCGCATCAGGTCCTGGCGGAAGAAGGCCAGGTTGGTGGCGAACTTCTGCCGCTCGGCCACCTCCACCGGGTCCGTGTACGCCCACTCCTGCGCGCGCAGGTACTGCCCGGAGAGCTTGATGCCGAAGTTGTTCCCCAGCGCCTGCGCGGTGCGGAAGGTGCCGTGGAAGACGTCCTGGTTCGGCGAGCCGGCAGCGGTGAGGGTGGTCTCCTGCGCGTCCAGCGGGCTCTTGGTGAGGATGTGCAGGATGCCGTCGGCGGTGTTGGGGCCGTAGAGGGCGGCGCCGGGACCGAGCACCACCTCCATCCGCGAGATGTCCTCGTTGGTGGAGGGGACGAACTGGAGGAAGTTGGCCCGCAGCGAGGGGACGCCCGCGATGCGGTAGTCCGACAGGGCGTGCAGCGCGCCGGAGAAGATGTTGTTGAAGCCGCGCGCGGTCACGGTGGTGGACTGCACCCCCGTCTGGGCGATGTCCACCCCCGGCACGCCCCGCAGGTGCTCCACCGGCGTAACCACGGGGCGCGCGTCGATCTCGCGCTCGGACACCACCTCCACGCGCGCGGGCGCGTCGAGCGCCTTCTCCGGGCGCTTGGAGGCCGAGACCACCAGCGGGTCGAGCTGCACGTTGCCGGCGGCCACGGTGGCGTTCGCGATGGAAGCGCGGCCGGCGCCCACGCTCACGCCCACCTCGCGGGCGTCGAACCCCGTCCCCGAGATCACCACCCGGTAGTTCCCCGGCGCCAGCCCGGTGAGGCGGTAGCGGCCGGACTCGTCGGTGGTGGTGGAGGCGGCGGCGCGCCCGTCGGGAGCCACGGCCTCGACGCGGGCCCCGACGACGGGGGTGTTGTTGACCACGTCGCGCACGGTGCCCTCGATGGACCCGGTCTGGGCGCGGGCGGGAACGGCCCAGCAGAGGAGCAGCGCGAGCAGGAACGGCAGACTCCGGACGGATGGCAACCGCATGTTGTTCCTCACGGTGGATGGGGTGCCGCGGATGCCGGAGCGGGCTCCGGCCTGGAAGCGGGACAGGGTGCGGGGCAGGCTGGGAATGACGACCCCACGATACGGAGCAAAGGGTGCGGAATCAAGGCTTTCGTCGCAACGGAAAGGCCGCCCCGGGAGCCCGGGGCGGCCTTCACCGTCAGGAGCAGGCGATTCGTCAGGCGACCACGCCGAGGCGGATGACGTTCTCCGCCGCGGGGCCCTTGGGACCCTCCACGATGTCGAACTCCACGTCCTCGCCTTCCGTGAGCGTCTTGAAGCCTTCCTGCTTGATGGCGGAGAAGTGGACGAACAGGTCTCTGCCACCCGCGGCTTGCTCAATGAAGCCGAACCCCTTGGCGTCATTGAACCACTTTACCTTCCCGGTCGAGCGGGCCATCTCCTACTCCTGCTGCTGCGGTGAACTGGTGCGCGGCGGAGGCTTCCGCCCCGCGATGTGCTCTGCGCGGTCGCCGGCCGGAGGCCCGGCGGGCGTTCGAGGCGCCCCCGCGCGGGCGCGGAGGCTATCAGGGCTGTGGTCGGGATCCGGACAAGAGTGACACCCGGGACGTAATACGGACAGAGGGCCTTCGGAAAGGCGGAGCGTTCTGCGCGGAATTCCGGAAAGGTGCGGAGAGCGCGCGGCGGCGCACCGGCAGCGGAGGACTGTGGTTGCGGGGCCCTAGATAAGGCGGAATCCCGCCGTTGTCAAGCTTTTTCTTCGCTCCGGAGCCGCCGTCCACCTCCGCGGCGCGGCGTCAGGCGGCGGCGGCGGGGAGGCGGATCTCCATCCCCGGAACGGGGTTGGCCCCGCCGGCCGGGAGCGGGCGCAGCTCGCCGCCCAGCTGCGCCACCAGCCACGTCGCCGCGCCGGGCGCCGCGTGCGCCGCGCCCGGCCGTCCGTCGTGCTCCACCCGGACGAGCACCGCGCCGCCCCCCGGCTCCAGGGCCAGCACCACCCGCACGGTGCTCCGCGCCTGGCGGGCGGCGTGCTCCAGCAGCGCGCCCAGGGCGCGGGCGAGGAAGGACG
>DASUNK010000251.1:0-3374 GCA_036277195.1 Longimicrobiaceae bacterium
AAGTCCGCCTGCGCGGACTGTACGCAACGCCC
Source organism: Longimicrobiaceae bacterium (assembly GCA_036277195.1). Classification (GTDB taxonomy): domain Bacteria; phylum Gemmatimonadota; class Gemmatimonadetes; order Longimicrobiales; family Longimicrobiaceae; genus Longimicrobium. The sequence continues at coordinate 33 of DASUNK010000251.1, forward strand.
GGCGCCATCGGGACGGATGGTGCCGGGCTGATGCGTCGGAAAGGCGTTTGAGGGCGGCCCTGCAGTCCGCGCAGGCGGACTTCGTGTTCTCCGAGCCGCGATTTCATCAATCGCTGGGCGACGGGGACTGCGCGATCGGCGGCTAGACGATCAATCGTTGGGCGACAGGGGCTGCGCGATTGTTCTGCGTGGCGGGTTCGCGTCCGCTTCAGAACGACGACGGGCTCCGGTACTTCGCCAGCACCTCCAGGAAGCTCTTCGACGCCCGCGCGAACGCCCCGCGCCGCCGCAGGTCCGTGGGGCTCGCCCCCACGAACTTCTGCGTCACCCGCCGCAGCCCGCTGTCCGACGAGTACCCGCAGGCGTGCGCCACCGAGAGCACCGTGCGCCCCGGGTCGTCCAGCAGCTCCGCCGCCAGCAGGATGCGCATCCACGCCAGCAGCTTGCGCGGCGGCGGCAGCTCCGCCCGCTCGCACCAGCGCAGCAGCGTGCGCCGCGACAGGTGGAGCGAGCGCGCCAGGTCGCGCCCGTGGCCGCCCACCGCCACCACCTCGGCCGCCGCGTCGACGATGGCCCGCGCCCGCCCCGGCGTGTCCGCCGGGAGCACCTGCTCCAGCAGCGCCTTCAGCGGCCGCCCCTGCGACTGCCGGAAGCGCTGCACCAGCGCCTGCGGCGTGTCGTCGTGCGAGATGCTGATCACCTGCACCACCCCCCACTTCCCCAGCGTCCGCAGGTCGTCGAAGCGCTCCGGCTTCACCTCCAGCGCCGCGAACACCGCCGTGGAGGGGAACTCCACCAGCAGCGAGCGCAGCGAGGGCGAGGGACCCGCCCGGCCGTTGCTCTCCTCGTACGGGTTCACCACCACCAGCGCCGAGGGCGGGGAGTCGCGCACCGCCTCCTCCAGCGACACCCAGTCCGGCACCGCCTGGAAGGTGTACTCCTTGCCTGCGACCTTGCGGACCCGCTCGCGGAACTGCTCGTCGCTGTGCAGCACCAGGAGGGGACGGGCTCCGATCTTCATGACGCTAACCCGGGGAAGAAGGGGACTCTGGGTGCCGGCAGGTGCCGGGGTGTGGTCTTTCGGTGTCGCTCGGCGAGCGCACCGGGGCGCCCCGCCCGACGGCGGGACGCCCGTGCCGAACCGACTAGCGTGCCACCAGCGACGCGTTCAGCGAGCGCACCAGGTCCGCCGCGAACGCATCGGACTGCTCGATCTTCTCGGGCGCGGGCCCCTCGGCGGCGCGGGCGCGCGCCACGCGCCCCCGCCGCACCGACTCCAGCACCGCCTCCGCCGTCATCCGGATCTTCTGCTCGCTCCGCTCGGTGGCGAGGCGCGCCGCCCGCTCGGCGGCGCGCTCGGCGCGGTCCCACTCGGCGAGGTGCGAGGCGCCGTGCGCCAGCTCCAGCAGCACCTCGCCGGCGTTCTCCAGCGTCTCGTTGCGGGCGATCCCCTCCCACACCTCGTCCCACATCTCCTCGAAGAGCCGGCGCTGCCCCGCACCCCCGGCGGCGCGCACCACGTTGGCGAGGGCCATCATCCGGTCCTCGTGCCGGGCCATGTGCGGGAGCAGCGCCTGGAAGACGGTGAGCGCCGCGCCGAAGTAGCCGCGCAGCATCCAGTAGTAGGCGATGTCGTGCGCCAGCACGGGGAGGCGCGGGTAGTCGGCGCCGTACATCTCGTACGCCCCGCGCGCGTAGCGCTCCGCGTCGTCGTACTGCTCGGAGTTGGCGGCGATCACGAACAGGTCGTGGAGCGCCGACCCCTGCACGGTGCGTAGGGAGTGGCGCCGCGCCGCCCGCAGCGCCCGCACGTGGAAGCGGCGCGCGGCGGGGTAGTTCCCCCGCTGGCGGTAGATGTTGCCCAGCCCCAGGAAGGCGAGCGCGTAGCTCTGCCAGTCGCCGGTCTGCCGGGCCAGGGCGATGGCGCGGCGGAACCAGGTCTCGGCCCGCGCGTACTCGGCGCGCCCGCGGGCGTGCCGCCCCACCGCGTACGCCGCCCCCGCCTCCAGCGGGATGGCGAGCGCCGCCGCCTGCGCGAAGACGATGGCCGTGGCCGTGTGCCCGTGCCCGTCCGCCCAGCTGGCGATGTGCTGGCAGGCCAGCGCCACCGTCTCGGGGCGCGCCTCGGCCGGGTCCGCCACCATCCGCACCACCGTCATCAGCGGCGACTCCAGCTGCACCTCGCCGTTGCCGTTGCGCAGCAGCCGATGCAGCCACTCGTCCGCCCCCTCCGCGAAGAGCTCTCCCCGCGCCTCCTCCTCCGCCCCCGCCCACAGCGCCACGTCGCGCGCCGACTGCCACAGGAGCAGTCCCAGCGGCCCGCGGATCTCGTCCAGCACCCCCGCGCCGTCGAACGGCTCGTCGCCGTGGAGGATGGCGGGTGGGGTTCTCCAGCGGCGGGTGGTGCGTCTCGCGGGGGGACTCAGGCGCTTGGCACGCATGTCGGCTCCGGATTGGTGGCGGTGGAAGGAGGGGATGCCTGCCCACGGCTGCCAAACGCCACCCACTATAAGGCGTTCCTCGTTGCCACGCCATAGTCTTGCACGCTGTCGACACGGGCGCCGCGGCCCGCCCGGAACGGCCGAAATGCTGCTTTGGGCCCGAAATGGGCTTCGGGAAAGGTGTGCCTCCCGCCGGCCCGGATGGGTCATAAGCTCGGATTTGCACGCTCCGTTTCTGTATCATCAAAGCGCGTGTCAACTTTGTTCACGAGCCGGCGGGCGGGGTAGCAGGAGGCGAAACTGCTACCGGCTCACGGGTCAGACGGACCGGTGGCGTTTTTGTGGCGGAAGATGACGCGGGGCCGTGTCCCGCGGCGGCCGCTGAGGAGCGGGGGGTTAGCAGGGCCCGCCGGCCACGCGGCGGAGGTCGGCGACGGCGCGGTCCACGAAGCGCGGCACGCCGGGGCCGCCGCGGTCGAGGTCGATGGACTGGAGGGCGGAGGCGGCGTCGGCCAGGCGCCCCTGCTCCTCGGCGAAGCCGGGGGCGCGCAGGTCCAACTCGGCCATCCAGCGGTCGATCTCGGCCAGCAGCCGGCGGATCTCGGGGATGCGCTCGCCGCGCTCGCGGACGCCGCCGCCGCGCAGCGCCTCGAAGCTCTCGATGGCGCGCTCGCAGAGGCGCACGAACTCGGGCGGGTGGGCGGGCTCGGGGGACATGGCGCTGCAACTTGCCTCGCGCCATCGCCGTGGTCAACGCTGCGCACTTCGCACTTCGCACTTCGCACTTCGCACTTCGCACTTCGCATTCCCCCCGGGCCTCGCTCTTGCGGCGCACCCGGCTGCCGGCGCAGCTTCGTCCCCCATCTCCCGAAAGCGCCCGCGCTTCCACCCCGCAGGAGAC
>DASUNK010000252.1:0-4460 GCA_036277195.1 Longimicrobiaceae bacterium
CACCCTGCGCACCGGCGAGTACCGCGACAGCTACGAGGTGCAGGCCGTCCCCGGGCAGCGGCTGCGGGTGGACGCCAGCTCCAGCGACTTCGACACCTACCTGATCGTGGTCGACCCGCGCGGCCAGCAGCGCGAGAACGACGACGCCGAGGGGCAGCCCGGGCACAGCGTGGTGGAGATGGAGGCCACCGAGAGCGGCGCCCACCGCGTGGTGGTGACCTCGTACCGCCGGGGCGAGACGGGCGCCTACACCCTCTCCATCGACCAGGGCAGCGCCGCCGGGACCGCTCCCGCCGGGCGCGACGTCTCGGCGCTCAGCCTGGGCGGTGCGCCCCTCTCCGGGCGGCTGGCCGCCGGCGACCGCCGGCTGCGCAACGGCGAGTTCAGCGACGGCTACGTGATTGACGGGCGCGAGGGGCAGGTGCTGGTGGTGGAGATGGCGTCGCGGGACTTCGACACCTACCTGGTGGTGACCACCCCCGACGGCCAGCAGGTGGACAACGACGACCACGAGGGCTCCAACCGGCGCTCGCGTGTGGAGCTGCCGATGCGCCAGTCGGGGCGCTACCGGGTGATCGCCACCTCCTACCGCAAGGGCGAGGTGGGGGCCTACACCCTCACCGCGCGCGCCGGCGGGCAGGAAGCGCCCCGGGTGGTGCAGGCCGCGCGCCCCGGCCCCACGCGCGTCGGCGGCCGTACCAGCAGCGGGCTCCCGCCGGGCACCGGGAACGGCGGGCGCGTCTACGGCGTGTTCGTGGGGGTGAGCGACTACGGCGGCCGCGCCGGCAACCTCCCCTTCACCGCGCGCGACGCCCGCACCATGCGCGACGCCATGGTCCGCGGCGTGGGGATGCAGGCCGGCGACGCCGTGGTGCTCACCGACCGGCAGGCCACCACCGCGGCGGTGCGCCAGGCGGTGCGCTCCCTGGCCGGGCGGATGGGGCCGGACGACATCCTGGTCTTCTTCCACTCCGGGCACGGCAGCCGGGTGCCCACCCGCGGCACCGACGACGACGACCCCGACGGGATGGACGAGACCATCGAGATGTACGACGCCGGCATCCGCGACGACGAGCTGGGCGAGATGCTGGAGGAGGTGCGCAGCGGGCTGGTGCTGGTGGTGATCGACGCCTGCTTCAGCGGCGGCTTCTCCAAGGACGTGATCAACCGCCCCGGCCGCATCGGCTTCTTCTCCTCGGAGGAGGACGTGGTCTCCTCGGTGGCGGCCAAGTTCCAGGCGGGCGGGTACCTGCCGGTGTTCGTGGCCGAGGCGGTGGGCGACGGCCGCGGCGACACCGAGGACGAGGCGCTCTCGCCGCGCGGCGACGGGCGGCTGAGCCTGCTGGAGCTGAGCGAGTACCTGCGCGAGCGCTACGGCACCGAGCTGCGGTCCGACGGCTCCAGCGGCCGCGCGAGCAGCCGCGACGAGGTGGTGCGCCGCGACATCAGCTACCAGCACCTGGTGGTGGACCGCGGCGGCGTGGACCCGTACACCGTGCTCTTCCGCTGGTAGGGCTCTCCCCCTCTCCCTCCCTTTCGGGGGGAGAGGGGGGTTTGCCGCCCCCGCCGCGGCGGTGCTATTTTGGGCGTGCCTATGGCCACGCCACCCGCCGAGCCCCGCGTCCGCGTCACCTCCGAGATCGGTCCGCTCCGGACCGTCATCTGCCATACCCCCGGCAACGAGCTGCTCGCCGTCACCCCCTCCAACCGCGAGCAGTTCCTCTACGACGACATCATCGACCTGGAGCAGGCCCGGCGCGAGCACCAGCGCTTCCGCGCCATCCTGGCCCGCTTCGCCGACGTGCTCGAGGTGCGCGACCTGCTCGCCGACATCGTGGACGAGAAGGAGGTCCGCGAGTACCTGGTGAGCCGCGTGCTGGAGGTGGCCTCGTCCGAGCCGCTGGCCGGCGAGCTGCACGCCATGCCCGGCGAGGAGCTGATCCGCCGCTTCATCGAGGGGATCGAGGCGCCGCAGGGCCCCATCTCCAAGCTCCTCCACAAGGTCAGCTACGAGCTGCCGCCCCTCCCCAACCTCTTCTTCACCCGCGACGCCGCGGTGGTGGTGAACGACGCCGTCATCATCGGCGCCATGCGCTACGCGGTGCGCTGGACGGAGGAGCTGGTGATGAAGGCGCTCTTCCGCTACCACCCGCAGCTCCGCAACAACGGCGGCTTCATCTACGACGGCACCGACGAGCGCCGCAGCGACTACACCATCGAGGGCGGCGACGTCCTCATCCTCCGTCCCGACCTGGCCATGGTGGGGCTCTCCGAGCGGAGCAGCCCGGCGGCCATCGAGGGGCTGATCGGCGGGCTGCGCGACAGGGCGGGGATCCCCCACGTGCTGGTGGTGGTGCTCCCCGCCGACAGTCCCGCCATCCACCTGGACATGATCTTCACCCCGGTGGACCACACCCACTGCGTGGTGTACCCGCCGTACTTCTTCGGCCCGGCGCGCCTCCCCGTGCTCTACTACCGCCCCGACGGCACGGGGGTGAAGGCGTACGACGACGTGTTCGCGGCGCTGCGCAAGGTGGGGATGCCGCTGGAGCCGGTGCGCTGCGGCGGGCACCACCCCACGCGCCAGCAGCGCGAGCAGTGGTCCAGCGGGTGCAACTTCGTGGCGGTGCGCCCGGGCGTGGTTCTCGGCTACACGCGCAACGAGGCCACCATGCGCGAGCTGGAGGAGGAGGCGGGCTACCGCATCGTCGACGCCATGGAGTTCCTCACCGGCGAAGAGGAGATCGAGGACGGCGACCGGGCGGTGATCGCCTTCGAGGGCGCCGAGCTGGTGCGCGGCGGCGGGGGCGGACGGTGCATGACCCTCCCGGTCTGCCGCGAGGACGTGTGGTGAGCGGGGCCCTGGCGATGGGCGGGGTCCGCTTCGCGCAGGACTCCCTCCTCACCCGGCTGGCGCTGGACGTGCTGGCCCAGGCGGGGCCGCTCTCCACCCCGGAGGTCGCCGCGCGGGTGCTGGGGATCCGGGGCGCGGCCGGCCCCGCGGCGCGGGCCGTCTTCGCCCTGCTCGGCGGCGACCCGCGCTTCGGCGTCTCGGGCGAGGGCGTGTGGTCGCTCGCCCCGGCGGAGCCCCCGCCCGCGCCGGCGCGCCCGCTGCGCGACGAGGAGTGGGTGGTGGTGGACCTGGAGACCACCGGCGGCTCGCCCAAGCGCGGGCACCGGGTGACCGAGGTGGCGGCGGTGCGCGTGGCCGGCGGCGAGATCCGCGACACCTGGTGCACGCTGGTGAACCCGGAGCGCGGCATCCCGGGGCTCATCACCGCGCTCACCGGGATCACCCAGGAGATGGTGACCGGCGCCCCCCGCTTCCACGAGGTGGCCGGCGCGGTGACGAGCGCCATCGAGGGCGGGGTGTTCGTGGCCCACAACGCCGCCTTCGACTGGCGCTTCCTCTGCCACGAGCTGCAGCGTGCCGCGGGGCTCCTCCCCGAGGGGCGGCAGCTGTGCACGGTGCGGCTCGCCCGCAAGCTCCTCCCCGAGCTCCCCTCGCGCTCGCTCGACGCGCTGGCGCTCTACTTCGGGGTGGAGATCGAGTGCCGCCACCGGGCGCTGGACGACGCGGTGGCCACCGCGCGCGTGCTCATCCGCTTCCTGGAGATGCTGGAGGAGCGCGGCGCGGCGGACTGGGAGGGGCTGCAGGCGGTGCTGAAGAAGCGGGCGCGGCGGCCCCGCAAGCGCCGGGCGTCGCCGCGGTCGATGGAGGCCGCGTGACGGCGCGGGTGCGCACCCGCCGGCTGGGCGACTTCCGCATCCACGCGCTGGAGGCGGGGGAGCAGCGGCTGGACGGGGGCGCCATGTTCGGCGTGGTCCCCAAGCCGCTCTGGGAGAAGCGCATCCCCGCCGACGAACGCAACCGCATCCCCCTGGCGCTGCGCTGCCTGCTGGTGGAGACGCCGCACGCGCTGGTGCTGGTGGAGACCGGGCTGGGGAACAAGGAGAACGAGAAGTTCCTCGACATCTACGGCGTCGACAACGCGGCCGCCCCGGGGAGCGGCTTCCCCGACCGGCTGCAGGAGGCCATCGCCGCGGCCGGCTTCGCGGCGGCGGACGTGGAGGTGGTGGTGGACACGCACCTGCACTTCGACCACGCGGGCGGCAACACCTTCCGCGACGAGGAGGGGCGGGTGCGGCTCTCCTTCCCCGGCGCGCGCTACTTCGTGCAGCGCGGCGAGTGGGAGTGGGCCCACCGGGCCAACGAGCGCACCTCGGCCAGCTACCTGCCGCACAACTTCGACCCGGTGATGGAGGCCGGGCGGCTGGAGCTGCTGGAGGGCGACGTGGAGATCCTCCCGGGCGTCTCGGTGTACCGGACCCCCGGACACTGCCCGCACCACCAGTCGGTGCTGGTGCGCTCCGGCGGCGAGACGGCGTGCTTCCTGGCGGACGTCGTCCCCACCATGGCGCACCTGCCGCTCCCCTGGATCATGGGCTACGACGTGGAG
>DASUNK010000253.1:0-2437 GCA_036277195.1 Longimicrobiaceae bacterium
GTATCCCTCCCGCAGATTCACCGAGTTGTACCCGCGGATACGTGGGAGGTTGACGATGTGCTTGAAGTTCCAGCTGACCAGCACGTCCACGCGGTGTACTGTCGCCGTGGCGATGTGCTGCGCGTCCGTTCGCATTGCGGCACCGATCACGCCGGCACGGATGTAGTGCTCTGCCAGATCCGCCGCTTCGCGCGTGAAGTCGACCTGCTCTCGGTGTTCGGACGGCAAGTCATCGACCACAGCACGGACTTCCGCCGGAGCCCACTGCAACTCCAGCAGCGTGAGGTCGGAAACGACGAGGATCCGGTCACCGGAGTGAAATTGCTGAAACAGCCGCCGGGACGACTCAGAGAATTCAGGGTCCAGGCAGCCGCCAATCGCGGAGGTATCGGCATAGACACGGAATTGTCGCATGAGCGCAATCATTCGCGGGCAGCCGGAGAGAACGCAGTGCACGATAGGGCCGGTCCCAACTCGACACAAGCAGGCGTGTCTTTCCTGGCTGCCCGCGCCGGCAGTCCTCCTTTCTCGCCGGTGCGGGGGGTGTTAGCTTCCCGGCAGCCGCTCCGCACCCGCAACCCGCCCTCGATGACGCGCGTCGTTTCCGTCCCCCCCTCGCTCGACGACGAGGCCTTCGAAGCGCTCGCCGCCGAGGCCGCGCAGGCCGCCGCCTCGTCCGAGCGCGTGCTGGTGGACGCGCGCCACGTCCGCTTCGCGGACCCCTTCGGCATGGTGGGGCTCCTCGCCGCCGGCACCCACCTGGCCCGCGACGGGCAGCGCCCCATCCTCCAGCTCCCCCAGTCTCCCGAGGTGACGGGCTACCTCGGCCGGATGGGCTTCGTGCGCGCCGCGCAGGAGGTGTTCGAGGTGCACAACGCGCCCCGCACGCGCAACACCACGGAGAGCAGCGTCCTCCTCCCCATCACCGTCATCGGCACCCACGAGGACGTGCACGGCGTCATCGACGTGGTCAACGAGGAGCGCGTCGCCCAGCACCTGGCCGACCAGCTCGGCTACTCGCGCGCCGACGCCATCGCCTTCAGCATGCTCCTCTCCGAGGTGTCGCAGAACATCATCGAGCACGCCGACGCGCCGGGGTGGGTGGGGATCCAGACCTACACCTGGGCCCGGCGGCTGGGGAAGAAGGTGGCGGTGATCGCGGTGATGGACCTGGGGGTGGGGTTCAAGGGGTCGCTGGAGAAGGAGCACAGCGTGCGCTTCGGCGACCGCTGGAGCGACGCGACGGCGCTGGAGGCGGCGTTCATCCACGGCACCACCCGCTTCCGCGACCCCGGGCGCGGGCAGGGGCTCAAGCAGATCCGCAAGAAGGTGGGGCGCTGGGGCGGCAAGATCGCCATCCGCAGCGGCTCGGCGCGCATCGCCGACGTGCCGGACTGGGACGACGCCCCGCCGATGGAGAAGGACCTGCCCTACTTCCCCGGGTCGCAGATCCTGATCGTGCTCCCCGCCAAGGACCCGGCCCCGCCCGAGGGCGGCCGCGAGGAGCGCCGGCGCACGGGGATGTTCCGGTAGGCCGTGCATCGAGAAACACTCAAGCGAGAGGCAGGAATGAAGACGGTCACCTTCGAGACGAACAAGGGCTCCTTCACCGCGGAGCTGTACCCGGACGAGGCTCCGGGCACCGTGGCCAACTTCGAGAAGCTGGCGAAGGACGGCTACTACGACGGCATCATCTTCCACCGGGTGATCCCCGACTTCGTGGTGCAGGGCGGCGACCCGATCACCAAGGAGCACGGGCTCAACCACCCGCGTGTGGGCTCCGGCGGCCCCGGCTGGCAGATCAAGTGCGAGACGCAGGGGAACCCCCACAAGCACGAGGCGGGGTCGCTCTCCATGGCCCACGCGGGGAAGGACACCGGCGGCAGCCAGTTCTTCATCGTGCTCAGCGAGGCCAACACCCGGCACCTGAACGGCGTGCACACCGTGTTCGGCAAGGTGACCGAGGGGATGGACGTGGTGCGCCAGCTCGCCCGGGGCGACCGCATGGACCGGGTCACCGTCAGCGACGCCTGAACCCGGCGGACGCATGCTCCCGGCCGCGCTCCCCGGCACCATGGCACCCGTGAACCGGCGCTCCGTCGTCGAGCTCTTCAGCAACCTGGTCACCCGCCCCACCGGGCGCGCCATCCGCACCGGGGTGGAGAGCCAGATCGCCGAGATGGAGGAGGGCGGGCCCGCGGTCCGCCTCTCCATCCTCGACTTCTCGCAGGTGCGGGTGCTGGACTACTCCTGCGCCGACGAGGTGGTGGCCAAGCTCCTGCTGCGCTTCCGCGGCGAGGAGCGTCCCGCGGACGTGTACTTCCTCGCCCGCGGGCTGCACGAGCACCACATCGACCCGATCGAGGAGGTGCTGGAGCGGCACGGCCTGCTGCTGGTGGCGCAGGACGAGGCGGGCGAGGCGCACCTGCTGGGCGAC
>DASUNK010000254.1:0-4729 GCA_036277195.1 Longimicrobiaceae bacterium
AGACGACGATGCGGTCGCCGCGGTGGCTCTGCGCCGGGGGGCGCGGGCGATCGGTGGGGAGGGTGAGCACGGCGGGGGCGCCGGCCAGGTGCTCGCGCCACCACGCCACCTGCGCGTCCAGCCGGGTGCCGCGCAGCCACTCGCGCTGCCATGCGGCGAAGTCGGCGTAGCGCAGGGGGAGGTCCGGCAGCGGCGAGGGGCGCCCCTGGCGGAACGCGTCGTACAGCGTGAACAGCTCGCTCCAGAAGATCCCCATGCTCCACCCGTCGCTCACGGCGTGGTGCATCTGCGCCAGGAGCGCGTGGTCCTCCTCCCCCAGGCGGAAGAGGCGCGGCCGGAAGAGCGGCCCGGCCTCCAGGTCGAAGGGGGCGCCGGACGCCCCGGAGACGCGCCGCACCAGCTCCTCCTCGCGCTCGGCGCCGGGGAGGGCGGAGAGGTCGTCCACGGGGAGGCGGAAGGCGCCGGCGGGCTCGATGCGCTGCACGGGGGCGCCGCCCACCAGGGCGAAACGGGTGCGCAGCACGGCGTGCCGGCGCGCCACCTCGTCCAGCGCGCGCTCCAGCGCGGCGGCGTCCAGCGCCCCGCGCATCCGCAGGGGGAAGGTCATGTTGTAGACGGCCTGCCCCGGGTCCAGCCGGTCGATGAACCAGAGCCGCTCCTGCGCGAACGAAAGCGGCAGGTCCGTCTCGCGCGGGTCGGCGGCGAGCGGCGGCGCCTGGTCGTACGCGGACGCCGCGTGCAGGCGGTCGACTTCGGCCGCGAGCGCGCCCAGCGTGGGGTGCTCGAAGACGGCGCGCAGGGGGAGCTCCACGCCGAGGTCTTCGCGGACGCGCGAGACCACGCGGGTGGCCAGGAGCGAGTGCCCGCCCAGCTCGAAGAAGCCGTCGTTCACTCCCACGCGGGCGGCGCCCAGGAGGGCGGCCCAGAGGGCGGCCAGCAGCTCCTCGGTGGGGGTGCGCGGCGCCACGTAGCCGGCGCCGGCCAGGGCGGCGGCGTCAGGCTCGGGGAGCGCCCGGCGGTCCACCTTGCCGTTGCGGGTCAGCGGGAGCGCGTCGAGGAAGACGAATGCGGAGGGGACCAGGTAGTCCGGCAGGCGCGCCGCCAGGTGCGCGCGCAGCCCGGCCGCGTCCGCGCCGTCCGCCGCCGCCACCCAGGCCACCAGCCGCTTCGACTCGTCCTCGCCGCGGGCCAGGACCACGGCCTCGCGCACGGAAGGGTGGGCGAGGAGCGCGGCCTCGATCTCGCCCGGCTCGATGCGGAAGCCGCGGATCTTCACCTGGAAGTCGTTGCGGCCCAGGAACTCGAGGGTCCCGTCCGCGTTCCACCGCGCCAGGTCGCCGGTGCGGTACACCCGCGCGCCCGCCTCGCCCGAGAACGGGTCGGCCACGAACCGCTCGGCGGTCAGCTCCGGCCGGCCCAGGTAGCCGCGCGCCACCCCGGCGCCGCCGACGTACAGCTCGCCCGCCATGCCCACGGGCACCGGCTCGCCCCGCGCGTCGAGGACGTAGATCCGCGCATTGGCGATCGGCCGCCCGATGGAGGGCGTGCGCTCGTCCGCGCCGCACCGGTGCCACGTCGAGTCGATGGTAGCCTCGGTGGGACCGTAGAAGTTGACCACCTCCCCCGCGCCCGCCGCCAGCGCCTCTTCCACCAGCGAGGCCGGGAGCGGCTCGCCGCCGCAGAATACGACTCGGCACGGGAGGGAGCCGCCTTCGGGGAGCGCGCCGAGCACCGCCTGCAGGAGCGCCGGGACGAACTGCGCGACCGTGACCCCGCCCTCCTCGATCACGCGGCCGATGGCGCCGGGGTCCTTCTCCGCGCCGGGGGGGAGCAGGAGGAGCCTCGCGCCGGCGGCCAGCGGCGTCCACAGCTCCCACACGGACGCGTCAAACGAGATCGACGTGCGCTGCAGCACCGTGTCGTCTGCGCCGATGCCGAACGCTCCGGCCTGCCATGCGGTGTGGTTGACCAAACTCCGGTGCTCGACCAGCACGCCCTTCGGACGCCCCGTGGAGCCGGAGGTGTAGATGACGTACGCGAGGTGATCGGGCCGCAGCCCCGCGCGCGCGGGATTGGTCTCCGGCTCGCCCGCCCACGCCGGAACCCCGGCATCGAGCACGACCGCCGGGACGTCCACGCCCGCGAACGACGGGGCCAGCGACGACTGCACCAGCAGCGCCGCCGGCGCGCTGTCCTCCAGCATGTAGCGCAGCCGATCGGCGGGGTACGCCGGGTCCAGCGGAACATACGCGCCGCCGGCCTTGAGGATGGAGAGGAGGCCCACGACCATCTCCGGTCCCCGCTCCACGGCGATCGCGACCCGCGCGTCCGGCCCCACGCCGAGCGCGCGGAGGTGGTGCGCGAGCCGGTTCGCGCGCGCGTTCAGCGCGGCGTACGTCAGCCCCGCCCCGTCGAAGGCCACGGCCACCCCCTCCGGCGTGCGCGCCGCCTGCGCCTCGAACAGCTCGTGGATGCAGCGGTCCGCCGGATACCCGGCTTCCGTCCGGTTCCACGCCTCCAGCACCTGCGCGCGCTCGCTTCCGCGCAGCAGCGGAAGGGTGGAGACGGGGGTCTCCGGCGCGCGGACGGCAGCGTCCAGCAGGGTGGCGAAGTGGCCCAGCATCCGCCGGGCGGTGCCCTCTTCCAGCAGGTCCGTGGCGTAGCCGAGGCGCGCGAAGACGCCGTCCGGGCGCTGCACCAGGTCCAGGCTCAGGTCGAAGCGCGCGGCCTCGCTCCCCTCGCCCACCGCCTCCAGCCGCAGCGCGGGAGGCGTGTCGCCGCCGGACGGCGCGGCGCCCACGTCGTGCTGGGTGTGCAGCACCATCACCGCCTGCACCAGCGGCGCGTGGGTGAGGGAGCGCTCCGGGTTCAGCTCCTCCACCAGCTTCTCGAACGGGAGGGCCTGGTGCTCGAAGGCGCCCAGCGCGGCCTCGCGCGTGCGCGCCAGCAGCCCGGCAAAGGTGGGGTCGCCCGAGAGGTCGCCGCGCAGCACCAGCGTGTTGACGAAGAACCCGACGATGCCCTCCACGTCGGCCGTGGCGCGGTTGGCGACGGCGGTGCCCACCAGCACGTCGTCCTGGCGGGCGTAGCGCCCCAGGAGGAGCTGGAAGGCAGCCAGGTACACCATGAACGGCGTGGCGTCGTGCGCGCGGGCCAGCGCATCCACCCGCGCGGCGACGCCGCCCCCGAGGAACGCCTCCACCGAGGCGCCGCGATGCGTCCGCACCGCCGGCCGCGGCAAGTCGGGGACCAGCTCCAGCCGGGTGGGCGCGTCTGCGAGCGCGCCGCGCCAGAAGCCCACCAGCCGCTCCAGCGCCTCGCCCGAGAGGCGCGCGCGCGCGCGGACGGCGTGGTCGCCGTACTGGAGCGGGAGCGGCGGGAGCGGCGAGGGCTCGCCGCGCAGGAACGCCCCGTACAGCGCCGCCAGCTCGCGGACCAGGATGGTGGTGGACCACCCGTCGGTCACGGCGTGGTGCAGGTTCCAGAGGAGCGCGTGCTCCTCGGCGCCCAGGCGGAGGAGCGAGGCGCGGAAGAGCGGCCCCTCGCTCAGCCGGAAGGGGGTGGCCGCGTCCTCGCGCGCGCGCCGCTCCAGCTCCGCCCGCGCCTCGTCCGGCGAGAGCGCGGAGAGGTCCGTAGCCTCCAGCCGGAAGGGCTCGGGGCGCGCCACCACCTGCACCGGCTCTCCCTCGCGCTCCTCCAGCCGGGTGCGCAGCGACTCGTGGCGGCGCACCAGCTCGTCCAGGGCGCGCTCGAGCACGGCGGCGTCCAGCGGGCCGGGGATGCGCCAGACGCGGGGGAGGCTGTAGGCGGTGCTCCCCGGCTCCAGGCGGTCCAGCAGCCACATCCGCCGCTGCGCGAACGACGCGGGGAACTCGGACGGGCGCTCGCCGTCCTCCGCGGGCGCGTCGCCGGCGGCGGCCTTCTGCTTGAGCTTCAGCGCCAGCAGCCTGCGCTTTTCGGGCGACAGGCCGGCCAGCCGCGAGGTTAGGTCGGTCAAAACGAAGTCCTAAGTCCTGAGTCCTAAGTCCTGAGTCCTGAGTCAGCAGCTCAGTCGTCGCCGAACTCGGCGAGGAGGGCGGCCGCCTCCTCGTCGCTGAGGTCCTCCAGCTCGGCCAGGGCCTCGGCGAGGGCACCGCCGCCGGCGGCTTCCACGTAGGCGGCCAGCCCGGCCACCGTCGGGGTCTCGAACAGGATGCGGAGCGGGATCTCCACCTCCAGCACCTTGGCCACGCGCGCCAGCACCTGCGTGGCGCGGAGCGAGTGGCCGCCCAGGAGGAAGAAGTCGTCCTCGACGCCCACGCTCTCCACCCCCAGCACCTCGGCCCAGATCTCCGCGATCACCTCTTCCGTGGGCGTGCGCGGCGCGGTGGGGGCCGCGGCGGCCGGGGCCGCCGGGTCGGGGAGGGCGCGGCGGTCCACCTTGCCGTTGGGGGTGAGCGGGAGCGCGTCCAGCCACGCGAAGGCCGAGGGGACCATGAAGTCCGGGAGCAGCGCGCGCAGGTGCTCGCGCAGCTCGCGCGCGGCCGGGCGCTCGCCGGTGGAGGTGAGCCACGCCACCAGGCGCCTGGCGTCGCCCTCGCCGCGGGCCAGCACCACGGCCTCGCGCACGGCGGGGTGCTGGTCGAGCGCTGCCTCTATTTCGCCCAGTTCGATGCGGAAGCCGCGGATCTTCACCTGGTGGTCGGCGCGACCGAGAAACTCGATGTTGCGATCGGCCAGATAGCGGGCC
>DASUNK010000255.1:0-2223 GCA_036277195.1 Longimicrobiaceae bacterium
GCGCCGGCGCCGTAGACCTGGTTGAGGGTGTCTTCCAGCGCCATGAACAGGTTCGAGGCGCCCCACAGCGCCAGCAGCGCGCCCACCGAGAGGGCGCCGGGATGGCTCTCGTGCACCACCTCGGCCACGAAGCCGTCCACCAGCGCGCCCGCCTCCGCCGGGAGGGTGGCGAAGAGCCGCCCCGCGATCCAGTCGCCGGTGCGGTCGCCGCCCAGCAGGCCGGTCGCGCCGAAGAGCGCCATCACTGCCGGCGGGAGGGAGAGGAAGAAGTAGTAGGCCACCTTGGCGGCCTGGTTGGCCAGGTCGCCGCGCCGCGCCCGGGCGAGGACGCGCTTCCAGAGCGGCCCTCCCTCCGGGAACCGCCCCGCGGGCGGGCGAGTATCCTCCTCCATGGCGGTGGAGAGCGGGCGGAGTGCGGCGGGAACGCGTCGGAACGACCGGCGTCCGGCAAGATCCTTGCCCGTTGCCTGCCTGCTGTCGGCGTAGCAGATTCCCGTTGAAACGGCGGTTCGCGAGCCGCGAGCGAGCGGAGGGGTGATGAGGAGGGTCTGGCAGAGTGCGGCGGGGATCGTGCTCTTCCGCGTGGAGGACGGGGAGCGCCGCTACCTGCTCGTGCGGTCCGCCCTGACCCGCCGGCCGATCTGGGAGTTTCCCAAGGGCGGGGTGGAGCCCGGCGAGACCGACGCCCAGGCGGCGGAGCGCGAGCTCCACGAGGAGGCGGGGATCGGCGAGGGCGACTTCGCGCTGGTGGACGGCTTCCGCGAGGAGGAGCGCTACGTCTTCACCCAGGGGAAGGGCGAGGAGCGCGCCCTGGTGGTGAAGCGCGTGGTCTACTTCCTGGCCGAGAGCCGCACGCGCGACGTGACGCTCTCGCACGAGGCGCTGGAGTACCGCTGGGCCGGCTACGCCGAGGCGCACCGGCTGCTGCGCTTCCCCGGCAAGCGCAGCGTGCTGGAGCGCGCCGAGGCGCTGCTGGCCGCCGCGTCTACGCCGGCAGCCGCACCGTGAAGGTGCTCCCCACCCCCGGCTCGCTCGCCGCGGTGATGCTCCCGCCGTGCTGCTCCGCCACCATCCGCGCGATCGCCAGCCCCAGCCCCGTTCCCCCCCGCTCGCGCGCCGCGTCCGCCCGGTAGAAGCGGTCGAACACCCGCGCCAGCGCCTCGGGGGCGATGCCGCTCCCGGTGTCGGCCACCGTCACCTCCACCCACCCCCGCGCCTCCTCGGCCACCGAGGTGAGCTCCTCGCCGGCGGCGGCGGGCAGGGCCGGCGGGGCGGGAAGCGCCCGCGCGGCGATGGTGACGGACCCCGCCTCGGTGAACTTCACCGCGTTCGACACCAGGTTCAGGAAGAGCCGCCGCAGCGGCCCCGCCGCGCCGCGCACCGGGAGCGTCTCGGGCGCCTCCAGCCGCACCTCCACCGGCTTCCCGGCGGCGAGCGCCTCGCCCACCTCGCGCACGTCCTCCAGCACGCTCGCCAGCTCCACCGCCGCGGCGGGGGGCGCGGCCTCGGCCTGGTCGCCCCGGGCCAGGGTCAGCAGGTCCTCCACCAGGTGGAGCATCGACTCGGTCTCCTCCAGCACCTCCGCCAGCGTCTCGCGCAGCTCGTCGCCGCTGCGCTCGCGCGCCAGCGCCACCTGCGCCGTCCCCCGGATGGCGGTGAGCGGCGTGCGCAGCTCGTGGCTGGCGTCGGCGGTGAAGCGGCGCAGCGCCTCCACCGCCCGCTCCAGCCGCCCCAGCATCCCGTTGAAGGCCAGCGCCAGCTCGCGCAGCTCGCGCGGGTGCTCCGGCTCCTCCACCCGCGTGGCCAGCCCGGTGATCCCGATCCCCCGCGACGCCAGCACCAGCCGGTTGAGCGGCTCCAGCAGCCGGTTGGCCAGCGAGAGCCCTACCAGCGCCGCCGCCAGCGCCGTCACCGGGATCAGCACCACCGCCGTCACCGCGAAGGAGCGCAGCGCCCGCATCTCCACCTCGCCGGTGCGGGCCACGTAGATGTCCAGCACCTCGCCGCTGGCCAGGCGCGTGCGCCGGCGGATGGCCTCCACGTCGCCCTCGTTGGGGGGGAGCCGGTCCTCGCGGATGGCCACCCGCGGCACGCCGGGGGCGATGAGCTGCTCGGCCGCCGCGGCCGTCTGCCGGAGCGACTGCGTTCCCGTGCGGCTGAGGGTCTGGCGGAGGATGAGGTAGGTGGCCCCCGCGAAGAGGAAGAGCGCCACCAGCAGCACCA
>DASUNK010000256.1:0-7762 GCA_036277195.1 Longimicrobiaceae bacterium
GCCGCCGGGGCCGTGGCCGACCGCGTGGGCGGCGGCGACGACACGCCGGAGGAGGTCACCGCGCCGGCCGCCGAGGCCGCCACCGAGATCGGCGCCGAGGAGCCGGCCGCGCCGGCCGCCGTCGTCGAGGAGGAGCCCGCCGCCCCCGCGGCGGAGGGCGAGCCCGCGGCCGACGCCGACGAGCCGCAGTCGTAACCCGGGTCCGGGCCCCATGGACGGGGACGGCGCACAGCACCTGGTGGTCGGGACGGTCCAGAAGCCCCACGGCATCAAGGGCGAGCTCTTCGTGCGCGTGGAGACGGACCGCCCGGCCGAGGTGTTCGCCCCCGGGCGGGTGCTGCTGCTGGCCGACGCGGCCGGACGGCCGCAGGGCGGGTCGCTCACCGTGGAGCGG
This sequence comes from Longimicrobiaceae bacterium, assembly GCA_036277195.1. Classification (GTDB taxonomy): domain Bacteria; phylum Gemmatimonadota; class Gemmatimonadetes; order Longimicrobiales; family Longimicrobiaceae; genus Longimicrobium. Next base: position 395 of record DASUNK010000256.1, read on the forward strand.
GCCCGCGCCTTCAAGGGCGGATTGCTGGTGAAGGTGGCCGAGCACGCCGGGCGCACCCCGGAGGCCGAGGCGCTGCGCGGGCGCACCCTGGTGATCCCGCGCGGCGAGGCCGCCCCGCTGGCCGACGACGAGGTGTTCTACCACGAGCTGGTGGGGATGCGCGTGGTGGCGGGCGAGGAGACCGTGGGCACCGTGCGCGAACTGTACGAGGCGCCCGCGGGGTTCCTGCTGGGGGTGGAGCGCGCGGACGGGCGCGAGCTGCTGGTCCCCTTCGTGCGCGAGCTGGTGCGCCGGATGGACGCGCAGGCCCGCGTGCTGGAGATCGAGGCGCCCGCCGGGCTGCTGGACCTCTAGGGCCCGATGCGCATCAACCTGGTCACCCTCTTCCCGGAGTTCTTCCGGGGGCCGCTCTCGCTGAGCATCCCGGCGCGCGCGGCCGCCGCCGGGCTGGTGACCTACCGCGTGGTGCAGCTGCGCGACTTCACCCGCGACCGCCACCAGACGGTGGACGACCTCCCCTACGGCGGGGGCGCGGGGATGGTGATGAAGCCCGAGCCCTTCTACGAGGCGGTGGCGTCGCTGGCGCCCCCCGGGCACGAGCGGCCGCCGGGCCCGATCCTGCTGATGTCCGCCCGCGGCCGGCGCTTCACCCACGCCGACGCGGTGCGCTGGTCGCTCGCCGGGGAGCTGACGCTGCTCTGCGGGCACTACAAGGACGTGGACCACCGGGTGGCCGAGGACCTGGCCACGGAGGAGGTGTCGCTCGGCGACTTCATCCTCTCCGGGGGCGAGATCCCCGCGCTGGCGGTGCTGGACGCGGTGGTGCGGCTGCTGCCGGGCGCCATCTCGGACCACGAGTCCGCGTCCACCGATTCGTTCTACGACGGCGTGCTGAGCCCGCCGTCGTACACGCGCCCCGCGGAGTACCGCGGGCTGCGGGTCCCCGAGGTGCTGCTGTCGGGCGACCATGCACGCATCGCCGCGTGGCGGCGCGAGCAGTCCGAGGGGCTGACGCGCGCGCGGCGCCCCGAGCTCCTGCGGGAGCATCAGGAGGAATAGTTGACGTTGGGATCCAGGGCCCCGGCCCGCCCCAACCTCTCCACTCACTACCGACAGGCGAGGAGCAGCCCATGCACCCGTTGATGGAAGCGGAAAAGGAATACCTGCGCGGCGACGTCCCGGACTTCCGCCCGGGCGACACGGTGCGCGTGAACGTGCGCGTGCGCGAGGGCGACAAGGAGCGCATCCAGGCGTTCGAGGGCGTCTGCATCGGCCGCAAGGGCGGCGGCGTCTCCGAGACCTTCAAGGTGCGCAAGGTGTCGGGCGGGGTGGGCGTCGAGCGCACCTTCCCGCTGCACTCTCCCATGATCGCCGCCATCGAGCTGGTGCGGCAGGGCCGGGTGCGCCGGGCCAAGCTCTACTACCTGCGCGCGCTGCGCGGCAAGGCGGCCCGCATCCGCGAGCGCCGGACGCGCTAGCCGACGCCTCCGGGTGCCGCCACTCCAGGGAGCCTTCACCGGCTCCCTGTTTTTTTCTCCCGAGGTGTTTTATCCTCTCCCCGTCCCCCGCGCCTCCGCCACCCGCGCCCCGCCGCCCGTGCCCACCCAGCGCAAGAGCAAGCCGAAGCGCGCGCGCCGGCCCACGCCGGCGCGGCTGAAGAAGCTGCTCTTCACCGAGTGGCGCTTCTGGGGGCAGGGGCTGACGCGCGTGGCGGGGGTGGACGAGGTGGGGCGGGGGCCGCTGGCCGGGCCGGTGGTGGCGGCGGCGGTGATCCTCCCGCCGGACTGCTGGATCGACGGGGTGGACGACAGCAAGAAGCTCACGCCCCGGATGCGGGCGGACCTCTACGGCCGCATCGTCTCCTCCTGCCTCTGCTACGGCGTGGGCGCCGCCTCGGCGGGCGAGATCGACCGGCTCAACATCCGCCGCGCCACCGCGTTGGCCATGCAGCGCGCGCTGGCGCGGCTGCGCGAGCGGCCGGAGCACGTGCTGGTGGACGGAAGGCGGGTGCCGGAGCTGGACTTCGAGACGCACACCGGGGTGGTGGGGGGCGACGCCTACGTGCACTGCATCTCCGCCGCCTCCATCCTGGCCAAGGTGGTGCGCGACCGGCTGATGGACCGGCTGGCCGCCCGCCACCCGCAGTACGGGTGGGAGCACAACCGGGGCTACGGCACCGCGGACCACCTGGCCGCCATCGAAGCGCACGGGCGCACGCGGCACCACCGCCTGTCGTTCCAGCCCGCGCAGTTCTCGCTCCTGGAAGCGCTGGAGGCCTGACCCCATGCACACGGAGCACCTCCAGAACGTCCGCCCCTCGTGGGTGGCCTTCGGCTGGTTCATCGGCGCGGCGGTCTTCTCGCTGCTCACGCTGGCCATGATCGCGGCGGGGATCCTGGACACCGAGGGCGCCCGCCCCGCGGACGCGTTCTGGCTGCTGCTGGCCATGTTCCTGGGATACATGGTGGGGGGCTACTTCACGGGCGCGCGGGTGGGCGCCGCGCCGATCCTGCACGCCGTGGGGATCGGGCTCTTCTCCGTGGTCTTCTGGTTCGTGGTGAACGTGGCCGGCGAGCCCTTCGGCGGCGACGCCTGGCGCTCGCTCTCGCCGGCGTTCTTCGCGGGGGTCATCCTCCTGCAGATCTTCTCCGCCGCCACCGGCGCGCGCATCGGCTCGCGCGCCGCCCGCGCCGCCACCGCGCAGCCGTCGTAGCGACCCCTTGACCTCCGCCGGGGGTCGAGTATCTTATATCATTGTTAGAACGAATATCGTCCGAACAGCTAGAACGGGAGAGCGGCAGATGACGATGACGGCTCCGGTCGCCGCGGCGACCACGACGACGGCCTGGAACATCGACCCGGCGCACACGCTGGTGGAGCTTTCCGCCAAGCACATGATGATCACCACCGTGAAGGGCCGCTTCACCGACGTGAAAGGGACGCTGGTGGTGAACGAGGGCCTCCCGGACCACTCCTCGGTGGCGGTGGAGATCGGCGTAGCCAGCATCGACACGGGTGTGGCGCAGCGCGACGAGCACCTGCGCTCGGGCGACTTCCTGGACGTGGAGAGCCACCCGGCCATCACCTTCCGCAGCCGCGGCGTGCAGGGCGCGCTGGCCCGGCCCGGCGACGAGTTCACGCTGACGGGCGACCTCACCATCCGCGGCGTGACGCGCCCGGTGACGCTGGACGTGACCTACGAGGGGCAGGGGCAGGACCCGTGGGGCGGCGAGCGCGTGAGCTTCAGCGCGGCCACCAAGCTCGACCGGCGCGACTTCGGGCTCACCTGGAACCAGGCGCTGGAGACGGGCGGCATCCTGGTGGGGAACGAGATCAGGGTCGCCATCGAGGTGCAGGCGGTGAAGGCCGCCTGAGCCGCGAAGAGGGAAGGGGAGACACGGGGGACGGCCACGCGGCCGTCCCCCGTGCCCGTTTCAGCAGGTGCTGTGGTAGGACGGGCAGAACCCCCCGGTGCAGTCGCACGTGCCCGCGCACGACGCGGGGTCGAGACAGCTGTATTCGCAGGTGTCGAGGGGCGAGCACGCCGTGGACGCCCTGCCGAGGATGGTCCCGCGTTGCTCCGGCGGCGGGATCGTCTCGAACGATTCCACCGACAGCGTCTCCAGCTCGAGCTTGAGCTTTTTCATCGGTCCGCTCCGTCAGCAGGTGGTAGCCTCTGGGGACTGCGGGTGCAGTCGACGAAGTGTAACTGCGTCATCCGGGGCGCGCAATTCGGACCCTCACGGGTAGACGGCCGGGGAGTTGACAGCGAGCGCGCGCGGACGCACATTCGCATGTGCTGAAATTTCCGCACTTCCCTCCGACCCCGATCCCGCCCATGCCCCGTATCTCCCGCTTCCTCCCTGCCATCGCCGGCGTCCTCGTCCTGCTCGCCGGTCCGGCGCCGGCGCAGGAGGTGGACTCGCTCTGGGTGCGCGAGCACTACGCCAAGCGCGAGGTGCTCGTCCCCATGCGCGACGGGGTGCGCCTGCACACGGCCATCTACACCCCGAAGGACGCGGCCGCGCCCCGGCCCATCCTCTTCCGCCGCTCGCCCTACGGGTCGGGTCCGTACGGGGCCGACCGCTTCGGCGGGGCGGCGGGCGCCTGGGCGGAGTTCATGCGCGCCGGCTACATCATGGTGCAGCAGGACGTGCGCGGCCGCTACCTCTCCGAGGGCGTCTTCGAGGACGTGCGCCCCCAGCGCACCCGCTACGCCGGCCCGGCCGACGTGGACGAGAGCACCGACGCGTGGGACGCCATCGACTGGCTGGTGAGGAACGTGCCCGGCAACAACGGGCGGGTGGGGATGTACGGCGTTTCGTACCCCGGCTTCTACACCATCACGGCGGGGATCAACGCCCATCCGGCGCTGCGGGTGATCTCGCCGCAGGCGCCGGTGGCGGACTGGTTCGTCGGCGACGACTTCCACCACAACGGCGCGCTCTACCTGGCGCACGCCTTCCACTTCTTCTCCGGCTTCGGCCGGCCGCGCCCCGCGCCCACCACGCAGGGGAAGCCGGGGATGGAGATCGGCACCCCGGACGGCTACCGCTTCTTCCTGGAGCTGGGGCCGCTGCCGAACGTGAAGGCGCGTTTCTTCGGCGACTCCATCGCCTTCTGGGACCGGATGATGGAGCACCCGACCTACGACGCCTTCTGGCAGGCGCGCAACCTGCTGCCGCACCTGCGCCGCCTGCCGCCGGCGGTGCTCACCGTGGGCGGCTGGTTCGACGCGGAGGACCTCTACGGACCGCTGAACGTCTACGCCCACGCGGAGCGGCAGAGCCCCGGCATCGCCAACCACCTGGTGATGGGACCCTGGGACCACGGCGGCTGGGGGAGCGGCCCGGCCGACCAGCTGGGCGACGTGCGCTTCGGACCCACCGGGCCCTTCTACCGCGACAGCGTCTTCCTCCCCTTCTTCCGCCACCACCTGGAGGACGCGCCGGACCCGCGCCTGGCCGAGGCCACGGTCTTCGAGACGGGCACGAACCTCTGGCGGCGCTACGCCACCTGGCCGCCGCGCGGCGTCCGGCGGCGCTCGCTCTACCTGCGCGAAGGCGGAGGGCTCGCCTTCGAGGCGCCGCCCGCCCTGCGCGGCGCCGCCGCCTACGACGAGTACGTGAGCGACCCGGCCCACCCGGTGCCGCACATCGGCTGGATCTCGCCGGAGATGACCTACGAGCACATGGTGGCGGACCAGCGCTTCGCCGCCACCCGGCCGGACGTGCTGGTCTACCGCGGCGAGGCGCTGGACGCGGACCTCACCGTGGCCGGCCCGATCACCGTGACGCTGCACGTGTCCACCTCGGGGACGGACGCGGACTGGGTGGTGAAGCTGATCGACGTCTATCCCGACAGCACCTCCGACCCCGAGCCCAACCCCACCGGCGTGCGGCTGGGCGGCTACCAGCAGCTGGTGCGGGGCGAGGTGTTCCGCGGCCGCTTCCGCAACGGCTTCGACCGGCCGGAGCCGTTCGTCCCCGGGCGGCCGGCTCGGGTGGAGTACGTGATGCCGGACGTGAACCACACCTTCCGCCGGGGGCACCGGATCATGGTGCAGGTGCAGAGCTCGTGGTTCCCGCTGGTGGACCGCAACCCGCAGACCTTCGTGGACATCTACCACGCCCGCGCGGAGGACTTCCGCGCGGCCACGCAGCGCGTCTACCGCTCGGCGGCGCTGCCGTCGCGTGTCACCGTGGGCGTGCTGGAGCCCGGTGGGGGGCGCTGAGCCGGGCGCCCCTTGCTTTTGTCCTTTCCTGGCAACAGTTTAGAGGTGCGTTTTCCCTCCGGCTTCCCCCTGCCGAAACCCGGGCCGTCCATGCACTGCACCTCCTGCGGATTCGAGAACCCCGACGGGTTCCGCTTCTGCGGCAACTGCGGCCTCCCCCTCCCGGCGTCCGGTGCTCCGTCCCTGCTCGCCGACGAGCCGGGCCGGCTCCCGATCGAGATCCGCGTGCTCCCGCCGGCCACCTCGGCCGCCGACGACGCCGAGCGCCGCCAGCTCACCGTGATGTTCTGCGACCTGGCCGGCTCCACCTCGCTCTCCGCGCGGCTGGACCCGGAGGACCTGCGCGCGGTGGTGCGCGAGTACCAGGCGGTGTGCGCCGAGGCCATCGAGGCCAACGAGGGGTACGTGGCCCAGTACCTGGGTGACGGCGTGCTGGCGTACTTCGGCTACCCGCGCGGCTCCGAGCGCGAGGCCAGCCGCGCGGTGCGCGCCGGGCTGGCGGTGGTGCGCGGCGTCCGCCGGCTGGGCGAGCGGCTGGAGCGGGAGCAGGGGATCGGGCTGGCGGTGCGGGTGGGGATCCACACCGGCGTGGTGGTGGTGGGCGAGATCGGCGCCGGGCAGCGGCGCGAGCAGCTGGCCCTGGGCGAGACGCCCAACCTGGCCGCGCGCCTGCAGGGGCTGGCCGAAGCGGACACCGTGGTGGTGAGCGGCGACACGCAGCGGCTGGTGCGGCGCGAGTTCGAGTGCGAGGACCTGGGCGAGCACGAGGTGGCGGGGATCCCCGCCCCGGTGCGGCTGCACCGCGTCACCCGCGACCTGGCGGCCGAGCTGGCCCGCCCGCCCGCCGCCTCCGAGCCGATCGTGGGGCGGCGCGAGGAGCTGGCCTTCCTGCGCGGCTGCTGGGAGCGGGTGTGCGCGGGGCGCGGCGAGGTGGTGCTGGTCTCGGGCGAGGCGGGGATCGGCAAGTCCACCCTGATGTCGGCCTTCGCCGCGTCGCTCGACGACGAGGCGGTGGTCCTCTCCGCCCGCTGCCTCCCCTACTTCCGCGGCACGGCGTACCAGCCGGTGGTGGAGCTCCTCCAGCACCTGCTGGGGTGCCCGGCCAGCGAGGCGCCGGAGCACAAGCTGCACTGCCTGGGCGGGCTGCTGGAGCGCCAGGGGCTGGCGGTGGCGGAGATGATGCCGGTGTTCGCGGCCGTGCTCTCGCTTCCCTACGACGCGGGCGAGCCCGAGGGCGCGCGGATGCCGCAGCAGCGCCGCGAGCGCACGCGCGCCGCGCTGCTGGAGCTGCTGGTGGGCGCGGCGGCGCAGCGCCCCCTCCTGCTGCGCGTGGAAGACGTCCACTGGGCCGATCCCTCGACCCTGGAGCTGCTGGAGCTGCTGGTGCGCCAGGCGCCCGGGCTGCGCGTGCTGGCGCTCTTCAGCCACCGCCCGGAGTTCAAGCCGCCGTGGGGGCGGCAGCCACACCAGACGCCGTACCCGCTGCCGCGCCTCTCCGAGGCGGAGGTGGAGGAGATCATCGCGCGCCTCACCGGCGGGCGCGCGCTCCCGCCCGAGGTGGTGGCGCAGATCATCGGCCGCACCGACGGGGTGCCGCTCTTCGTGGAGGAGCTGACCAAGACGGTGCTCGAGTC
>DASUNK010000257.1:0-3710 GCA_036277195.1 Longimicrobiaceae bacterium
CAGTCCGCGAAGGCGGACTTTGCGTGGTTCCAGCGGCGAATTCATTCGCTCCGCTGGGGGTGCCGCCGGCCTCGGCTCCGCTGGGGGTGCCTCCGGGGGCGGGTTGCGCCCGCACCATCACCAGCGACCCGGCCGCGTCCACCCGCGCCTCCCATCCCCCGGCCACGTACGTGGTGCTGTGCCGCTCCGTCACCAGCGCCGGACCGGAAAGCCGCCCACCCGGCGGGATCGCCTCGCGGTCGAAGACCGGCACGTCCGCCCATCCTCCATCCACCCACATCCGGGTCGTTCCGGTGGATACGGCGTCGGACGCGGACGGCTCCGCCGGCGGGGGATCGTCGGCAACGCGCGTGGAGGCGATCACCCGCAGCGACTCCACCTCGATCGGGCGCGCCTCGGGACGATGGCCGTAGACGGCGGCGTAGCGCGATTCGAAGGCGCGGCGCAGCGGCACGGTCTCGTCCCACTCCACCGCCAGCGTGGAATCCTGCCCCGCGTAGCGCAGGCTGGCGATGCGGCGTCGCACCTCGACCTCGTCCGCGCCGAAGCCCTGGCCCTCCACCGCCCCGGCCGCCTCGGCCGCCAGCGCGGCGAAGAGGCCGTCGACCTCGGGCTCCACCTCGTCCAGCCGGCGCAGCAGCTGGCGCTCGGCGAAGCGCTCCACCGGCGCGTGCCCCAGCCCCAGCGCGCTCAGCAGCCCCGCGTCCGCCGGCACCACCACGGTCTCCATCCCCAGCCGCTCCGCCACGCCGCACGCGTGCTGCCCGCCCGCGCCGCCGAAGGCCACCAGCGCGTACTCCGCGGGGTCGTAGCCGCGGCGGAGCGAGATGCCGCGGATGGCGTCGGCCATGCGCTCGTCGGCGATCTCCAGCAGCCCCGCCAGCAGCGCCTCGCGCGAGAGCGCCTCGCCGGTGCGGGCACGCACCAGCGCCAGCAGCGCGTCCGCGGCGGCGCGGGCGGGCGCGGGATCGACGGGGATGGCGAAGCGACCCGGCGCCAGCCGCCCCAGCAGCAGGTTGGCGTCGGTGATGGTGAGCGGCCCGCTGGCGCCGTAGCACGCCGGCCCGGGCGAGGCGCCGGCGCTCTCCGGCCCCACCCGCAGCCCCTCGGCGTCGTACGCGCAGACGGAGCCGCCGCCCGCGGCCACGCTCTCGATGGCGAGCGCCGGGGCCACGATGCGCGCCCCGCCCACCTCGTGCTCCCAGGCGTACTCGTAGTCGCCGTCGTAGCGGGCCACGTCGGTGCTGGTGCCGCCCATGTCGAAGGCGATCACCCGCCCGAAGCCGGAGCGCCGCCCGGCCAGCGCCGCGCCCACCACGCCGCCCGCCGGACCGCTGAGCAGCGAGTCCTTGGCGCGGAAGTCCTCCGGGCGCACCAGCCCGCCGGCGCTGGTCATCACGTGCAGCCGCCCGCCGCCGAGCGGCCGCCGCACGCCGGCCAGGTAATCGCCCACCACCGGGCCCAGGTAGGCGTCCGCCACGGCGGTCTCGGCGCGGGGGAGGAGGCGGATGAAGGGCGCGAGGTCCGAGGAGAGCGAGACGTGGTGGAAGCCGGCGCCGAGCAGCAGCGCGCGCAGTGCCCGCTCGTGGCGCGGGTCGCGGTAGGCGTGCATCAGCGCCACCGCGGCGACGGTGATCCCTTCGCCGGCGAGGCGCTCGGCCACCGGGCGGACCGCGTCCACGTCCAGCGGGCGGAGGACGGAGCCGTCCGCCGCCAGCCGCTCGGGCACCTCGGCCACGGCGGCGTAGAGGGGCGCGGGACGGCGCACCTCCAGGGCGAAGAGGTCCGGCCGCTGCTGCGTGCCGATGCGCAGCAGGTCGCGGAAGCCGGCAGTGATGAAGAGCGCCGTGGGCGCGCCGCGGCGCTCCAGCAGCGCGTTGGTGCCGCGCGTGGTGGCCAGCCGCATGGCGAGCGGGGGGAGCGGCGCGCCGGCCGGGGTGCCGGTCACCAGCCGCGCCGCCAGCACCGGCGCCTCCTCGGGCGAGCGCAGCTCCACCGGCGCGCCCGCGGGCGGTGTCCCGGCCAGCGGGCGGTCGAGCGCGGCGAGGCCGGTGGCCGGGTCGAAGGAGATCACCCGCGCCGTCCCGTGCGCCGCGCCGAGCACCCGCAGCTCGAACCCGTCGACCAGCCCCGGCACGGCCTGCCAGTCCGCGGCGAGCCGCAGCGCATCCGGAGCGGGCGCCGCGGCCACCGAAGCGCGGAGCGCGCTGCTGCTGAGCACCTTGGCGCGGTGCAGCCGGCCGGCGGGGTCGCGGGCCAGGCAGTCGGTGAAGGTGCCGCCGGTGTCGATCCAGAGCTGCCAGGGAGCGCGGCTGGAGATCACGGGTCCGGGGGGTTAGATTCGGGCCCTGATCGCTGACCCAGGCTTGTGGAGGGAGACCGCATGAGCGCCGTGGAGTTCGACCGCCTGCCCGACGACGCCCGCCTCTGGGTGTTCGCCGCCTCGCGGGCGCTGGAGCCCGCCGAGGGCGAGGCGCTGCTGGAGCGCGTGGACCACTTCCTGGAGCGCTGGCTGGCGCACGGCGCCGAGGTAGTGGGCGGGCGCGAGCTTCGCCACGGCCGCTTCCTGCTGGTGGGGGCCGACGAGCGCGCCACCGGCGTGTCCGGGTGCTCCATCGACACGCTCTTCCACGCGCTCGCCGCGCTGGAGGAGGAGCTGGGTGTCACCCTGCGCGACTCGGGGCCGGTGCAGTTCCGCGACGAGGAGGGCGCCATCCGCTCGGTGCCGCGCTCCGAGTTCCGGCTGATGGCGCGCACCGGCGAGGTGACGGAGGAGACGGTGGTCTTCGACAACACCGTCGCCACCGTGGGCGAGGCGCGCGCCGGACGCTGGGAGACGCGCCTGCGCGACACCTGGCACGCCCGCGCCTTCCCCGTGGCGGCCACTGCTTGACTCACCCCTCACTCCTTTTTCCAGCCGCGGTGCTCGGCGTCGAGCCGCTCCAGCTCGCTCCGCACCGCCGCCGCCGAGGGGCTCAGCATCACCAGCGCCGTGGCGCCCTCCAGGATCTTCGAGCGGTCCTGGTGTCCGCAGCGGAACATCAGCCCCATCCGCACCCAGTCGCGGCACTCCCACAGCGTTCCCACCGGCAGCAGCCCGCCCAGCGCCATCCGGAACACCTTCACGCTCCGGCTGGCGATGGAGACCATCACCTGCTCGCCGCTCGCCAGCTTCACCCGCGAGAAGCAGGCGAGCGGGCCGTCCATGTACTTGACGACCTCCATCTCAGCGGCGGATCGGGGCGCGGCCGGCGGCGGGCACCCGCTCGGCGGCCTCGGCGCGGCGCACCATCTCTTCGAGCTCGCCGAGCAGGGTGTCGTCGCCCGCGCGGCTCTCGCCGAAGAGGCCGTCGGGATTGCGGGCCGCGTGCCGGGAGGCGCCGTGCAGGTTCAGCCACAGGTCGAAGCGCTCGGACAGGTGGATGAGCCCGTAGAAGAGCCGCCCGCGGCGCCGGCCGCCGAAGATCAGGTCCACGAAGAAGACGACGATGGAGACCTGGATGAGGGCGAGGTCCTTCAGCCCGTCCATGATCAGCTTGAGCTTGAAGATGAGGAAGTCCCGGATGAGGACGCCGGGAGGTGTTCCCTGGTCGAGGTCCATCGTCGTGTCGCTTTCGAAGGTGGCCGGGCGGACCCGGGCGAGTACGGGAGGTGTGGGCGATCGGTTTCGCGTCAGCAGTCGGAGCCCACCGCGGCGGCCAGCGAGGTGC
>DASUNK010000258.1:0-2585 GCA_036277195.1 Longimicrobiaceae bacterium
GGCCCCGCGGGCGCTGGCCGCGGTGGTGGTGGGGGCGGGGCCGGGGTCGTTCACCGGGGTGCGCATCGCCGCGGCCACGGCCAAGGGGCGGGTGCGCGCGCTGGGGGTGCCGCTCTTCGCCTTCTCCAGCCTGCTGGCCGCGGCGGCCGCGCAGCGCGGCGCCGGCCACCCCGTCTGCGCCCTCTTCGACGCCCGCAACCGCGAGGTATACGCCGGCTGCTGGCGCTTCGCGGGAGAGGAGATCGCGGAGGTGCTGGCCCCGGTGGCCGCGCCGCTGGACGAGGTGCTGGCCCGCCTGCGCGGCGGCGAGCCCCCGCGCTTCACCGGGGCGGGCGCGGCGCTGCACCGCGCCGCCGTGGAGGCCGCCTTCGGCCCAGGCGCGGTGGCCGGGGAGGGGGGCTCGCTGGCGGCCGCGCTCCTCTGGCTGGCCCGGGCGGTGCCGGAGCGGGGGTGGGTGGCCGACGCGGCGGCGTGGGAGCCGGACTACCTGCGCGCCGCGGGGGCGGAGCGGATCGCCGCGGCGGCGGGAGGGCGGCGATGAGCACGGTGGACGCGCGCCGCGGCGGCGCCTTCCCGGCCGAGGGCGCCTTCCGGGTCCGTCCCCTGCGCGAGGGCGACCTGCCGCAGGTGATGCCGATCGAGCTGGAGTGCTTCTCCACGCCGTGGAAGGAGGGTACCTTCCGCAGCCTGATGCGCCGGACGGACACCGACATCTACGTGGCCGAGACGGGGGGGCGGGTGGTGGGGTACGCGGCCGCCTGGACGGTGATCGACCAGTCGGAGCTGGGGAACGTCGCCGTCACCGCCGCCGCGCGGGGTGCCGGCATCGGCGGGGCGCTGGTGGACGCCATCGTGGAGCGGGTGCGCCGCCGCGGCTCCCGCGAGTGCTTCCTGGAGGTGCGCGAGAGCAACCACCGGGCGCAGGCGCTCTACCGCCGCCGCGGCTTCGCGGTGGTCGGGCGGCGGCGGGCCTACTACGCCGCGCCCATGGAGGACGCGCTGGTGATGCGGCTCGTGATTCTTGACACGGTGGACGCGCCGGGCGTATGATCCACCGTTCGCTCCGTTCACTTTGACCCACGACGAGGAGGCGCTGTGGCTCGCAGCCTGAACAAGGCCATGCTCATCGGCAACCTGGGGCAGGACCCCGAGATCCGCACCACCCCGGGAGGGGTGCGGGTCGCGCAGTTCTCGCTGGCCACCAGCCGCCGCTGGAACGACAAGAACGGCCAGCAGCAGGAGAAGACGGAGTGGCACAAGGTCATCTGCTGGGACCGGCTGGTGGAGATCATCGAGAAGTACGTGAAGAAGGGCGACCGGCTGTACGTGGAGGGCGAGATCGAGTACCGCCAGTACGAGGACAAGGAGGGACAGACGCGCTACGTCACCGAGATCCGCGCGCGCGAGGTGCTGCTGCTGGGCGGGCGCGAAGGCGGCGGCGGCGACTACGGCGACCGGGGCGGCGGCTACACGCGGCAGCAGCCGGCGGCGTCGCGCGCCGGGGCGGGGGGGAGCGGGGGTGGGGGAGCCGGCGGCCGCGGCGGCGCCGACTACGACGACTATCAGGCGCCGGCGCTGGACGAGGACGACGACCTCCCGTTCTGAGCGAGCCCGGCGGCGCGCGCCAGCAGGAGGTCGCGCTCGCGCGCGTTGCGGGTGAGCGCCGCCGCGCGCTCCAGCTCCGCCCGCGCCTCGTCGGCGCGGCCGAGGCGGGCCAGCAGCTCGCCGCGCACGCTGGGGAGGAGGTGGTAGGACTTCAGCGAGGGCTCCCCGGCCAGCGCGTCCACCAGCTCCAGCCCCGCCTCGGGGCCGAAGGCCATGGCGAGCGCGACCGCGCGGTTCAGCTCCACCACCGGCGAGGGGGCGAGCTGGGCCAGCGCGTCGTAGAGCGCGGCGATGCGCGCCCACTCGGTCTCCTCCGGGGTGCGCGCCCGCGCGTGGCAGGCGGCGATGGCGGCCTGCAGCGCGTACGGGCCGAGTGCGCCGCCGAGCGCCTCGGCCCGCTCCAGCGCCGCCAGGCCGCGGCGGATGAGGAGCTGGTCCCAGAGCGCGCGGTTCTGCTCCAGGAGCAGGATCGGCTCGCCCCCCGGGCCCACGCGCGCCCGCGCCCGGGAGGCCTGGATCTCCATCAGCGCCACCAGGCCGTGGACCTCCGGCTCCTGCGGCGCCAGCCCGGCGAGGACGCGCCCCAGGCGCATCGCGTCCTCGCACAGCCCGGGCCGGAGCCAGTCGTCGCCGGCCGTCGCGGAGTAGCCCTCGTTGAAGATCAGGTAGACCACCTCGAGCACCGACGCGAGGCGCGTCGACAGCTCGGGGCCGGCGGGGGCCTCGAAGGGGACGTGGGCCTCGCCGAGCGTCCGCTTGGCGCGGACGATCCGCTGGGCGAGGGTCGCTTCGGGGACGAGGAAGGCGCGGGCGATCTCGTCGGTGGTCAGCCCGCCCAGCATCCGCAGGGTCAGCGCCACCCGGGCGTCGGTGGAGAGCACCGGGTGGCACGTCGTGAAGATGAGGGTGAGCAGGTCGTCGCCGATCTGGTCGTCCATCGCCGCCTCGAGGTCGGGCGGGGTCATCTGCTGCTCCTCGAG
>DASUNK010000259.1:0-2269 GCA_036277195.1 Longimicrobiaceae bacterium
AGCGCCTCCAGCGGGGTGTGGCGGAACACCTCGCGGCCGGCCCACCCGCCCACCAGCACCGCCAGCGCCACCACCGCCGCGCAGAGCCCCAGCAGCGGCAGCAGCGGCAGGGCGAAGTCCACCTCGAAGAGCCAGCGCGAGAGCGCCCATCCGGCGGCCACCGCCAGCCCCGCCCCCGCCAGGCACGCCAGCGTGCCCAGCGCGGCGTACTCGGCCAGGAGCACGGCACCCACCTGGCGCCGCGTGGCGCCGAGGGTGCGCAGGAGCACGCTCTCGCGGATGCGCTCCAGCCGGCTGGTGAGCACCGCGCCCAGCAGCACCACGAACCCCGTCGCCACGCTGAAGGCGCCCAGGAAGCGCACCACCGCCATCACCCGGCCGACCACCTCGTCCAGCGCCCGCTGCACCTGCGCCAGGTCGAGCAGCACCACGTTGGAGTAGCGGGCCACCACGTCGCGCTGCACGCGGGCGCGCACCGCCGGGTCGGGCGCGCGGGCCAGCAGCACCCGCGTCTGCGGCGCGCCCGCCAGCACCGCCACCGGGAAGACGGCGAAGAAGTTGGGCTCCAGCCGCTGCCAGTCCACTTCGCGGATGGAGGTCACCCGCGTCGGGATCCGCACCCCCTGCACGTCCCAGGTGATCTCGTCGCCCAGCTCCACCGCCAGGTCGCCGGCGATCTCCGCGTCGAGCGACACCTCGGCCGGCTGCCGCCCCCGCTGCGCGCCTCCGCCGGGGCGCCAGAGCCGCCCCTCCCGCAGCCGCTCGGAGGCCACCAGCGTGTCGCGATAGGTGGAGCGGTACTCGCGGCGCAGCGCCCACGCCTCGGGGCCGCCGCGCTGGGGACGCTCTTCGGCGCCCGCCTCGGCGCTGTCCTCGGAGGCGCGGGGCACCAGCCGGGCGGCGGGGACGCCGTTGACGGCCTGGAGGCGCATGGGGACGATCGGCGCGCGCTGCAGCACCTCCACCCCGCTCGCCGCCAGGATCCGCGTCACGCCGGGCTCCTGCTCCTCCTGCACGTCGAAGAGGAGGAGGTCGGCGCGCGTGGCGGCGGCGCTCAGCCGCAGCGGGCGCAGCAGGTTGTGCTGCACCAGCCAGACGGTAGCCAGCAGGAAGACGCCGAACCCGAGCGCCAGCACCACCACCCGCGTCTGGTTGCCGGGACGGTGCAGGTTGGCGATCCCCTGCCGCACCGGGTAGGGGAGCCCCGCCACCCGGGCGCGGCGGGCGAGGCGCGCCACCGCCCAGGCCGCGGCCCAGAGCGCCAGCAGGGTGGCGCCGATCCCCACCACGAAGCCCGCGGCGGTGGCGGGGTCGCGCGCCTGCACCGCCACCAGCGCGGCCACGCTCAGCGCCAGCAGCAGGGCGGCGCCCGCGCTCCAGCGGTCGCGCCGGGCCCGCACCGCCTCCACCCGGCGGCGGAGCGCCTCCAGCGGCGAGATGCGGCGCGTGGCCAGCAGCGGGAGGAGGGCGAAGGCGAGCGCCACCCACACCCCCAGTCCCACCCCCGTGAGGAGCGCGGCCGCGTCCACCCGCGTCTCGACCGCGATGGGGAGGAGGTCCGCCGTCAGGCGGGGGAGCACCCACTGCACCGCCACCCCCAGCGCGGCGCCGAGGAGCGCGCCCGCGAGCCCCATCGCCCCCGCCTGTACGAGGTAGACGGCCAGCACCTGCGGCGCGGTGGCGCCCAGGCAGCGGAGGGTGGCCACCGTCTCGCGCTTGCGGGCCATGTACGCGCCCATCGCGCTCGCCACCCCGATGCCGCCGAGCAGGAGCGCGAAGGTGCCGATGAGCCCCAGGAAGGAGCCGAGCTGCCGCAGCGCCCGGTCCAGCCGGGCCTGCTGCTGCTCCGCCGTGCGGGCGCGCACCCGCTCCGCCCGCAGCAGCGGCCGCCGGGCCTCCACCAGCGCGCGGGCGGCGGCGGGGTCGCGCAGGCGCACGAACGCCTCGTACTCGGCGCGCGCGCCGAAGCCGAGCAGCCGCATCTCGGACACGTGCCGCGCGGGGACGAACACGCGCGGCGCGAAGAGCGAGCCCACCCCCGCGTCGCCCGGCACCTTCCGCAGCGTGCCGGCGATGGCGAAGCGCGACTCGCCGATCGCCAGCGTGTCGCCCAAGCGCGCGTCCAGCGCGGTGAGGAGCGCCGGGTCCACCAGCGCGGCGTGCCCCCGCTCCAGCGCCGCGCGGGCGCCGGCCGGGTCGGTCTCGATGGCGCCGTAGAAGGGGTAGCCGGGCTCCACCGCGCGCACCTGCACCAGCCGGGCGCCGCCGG
>DASUNK010000260.1:0-2052 GCA_036277195.1 Longimicrobiaceae bacterium
GTCCCTGCTGAGTTGAAGCGCGATTTGTAATCCGCGTTCTAAATAGCGCATCGGCCTAGGCCAACTTGTGTCCTGCTCCTCGAGCGGTCGGGCGAGTTCGAGGTATGCAGCGACGGCAAGTTGAGCAGCCGGGTACCCTCGGCCACGCACCCAAACGAAGTCAGCCATCCGAGCGCGCAGAGCGGGGTCAATTACCGTTGGAGCAAGTTCACGCAGGACCGCGATATCGTCTTGAGTGATGGTATCGGGAAGAGCGGAGTGACTAGTCTCCGTCAGAAACCCAGGGCAATAGGGGTTCTCGAGATTATCCAGTTGCATTCTAAACGAGCACAGATTCCCAAGAAGACGATAGGCAGCTTCTGCGCGGATATCGCCTCGTGCGGCTGCATCAGCTGCATGGTCGTAGTACGGGTTTGCATAGTCGAGGACTCGCTCTTCCTCAACGGAAGAGGGCACGTCCTGCCACTCCAGCCGATCGAAGTCTTCCTTCGTAAGTCCAACGGGTTGCTCGTCAGGCATGTTATTCCTCTCAGTATCAGCCTTGGGTCTTAATCCGCTAATAGAAGCACCTTGCAAGACCAGTACTCCCCAGGTAACCCCACAACTTCCGTTCGTCCTCTCATGCATCCAGATCCTTCCACCCGCCCGTCGAACGATCGTATCCTTGTCGGTCGATTCGTAGAGGGGCGCAGGTGTGACCTGGCGCAATTGTGAACACAGCGTGTTCACAATGGTCTTGCGAATGGGCGGGCCTTGCGTCCCAATTTTCAGCCTTCACCCGTTCTCGCCAGGATGTTGTTACTGGCAGTCATTCAGCGGGGCGCGATGAATCGGCGATGAATCGCGCCCCTACGCATCTATTGAGTGTATCAGCCCCACATAGAGCGCGTACCTCCAACGTCCTTGACGGCGCGGCGCGGACGGCGCATCCGTACTGGGATTTCCGCTACACCGCTGCACCCGCCGCTTCCCGGCGGCTTCCGGTCTCCTTCTCCCGCTTCCCACGCTTCTGGAGGGCTCCGATGCGACGACTCCTCGTGGTGGTCTGCTGTGCCCTGCTCCTCTCCCCCCTGGCCGCCGCGGCCCAGGCCTTCACCGTCTCCGGCCGGGTGACCGCCGAGGGCGGGGCACCCCTCCCCGGCGCCCGCGTGGAGGAGGTGGGGACCGCCAACGCCACCACCACCGGCCCCGACGGCCGCTATACCCTGCGCTACGACGCCGCGGGCGCCGTCCTCCGCTTCTCGCGCCCCGGCTACGCCAGCGTGGAGCGCGCCCCCGCTGGCGCGCCCGTCCTCGACGTGACGCTGGCGCGCGTCCTGGCGCTGGAGGGGCTCACCGTGGTCGGCACCCGGCGGCAGGACCGCTCCGCCACCGGCACGCCGGTGCCGGTTGACGTCATCACCCTGGCGGACCTCACCCCCGCCGCCGCCCGCACCGACCTCAACCGCATCCTCCAGTACGTGGCGCCCTCCTTCAACGCCAACCGGCAGTCCGGCGCCGACGGGAGCGACCACATCGACCCCGCCGCGCTCCGCGGCCTGGGGCCCGACCAGACCCTGGTGCTGGTCAACGGCAAGCGCCGCCACCAGTCGTCGCTCATCAACATCTTTGGCTCGCGGGGGCGCGGGAACACGGGGACGGACCTGAACGCCATCCCGGTCTCGGCCATCGAGCGCATCGAGATCCTGCGCGACGGCGCCAGCGCCCAGTACGGCTCCGACGCCATCGCCGGCGTCATCAACGTGGTGCTCAAGTCGCACACGGACGGGCTGGAGGGCTCGGTCTCGGCGGGCGCGCACAACGCCTCGCCGCCCGCCGGCGCGCGCGTGGCGAGCGACGACGGGCTCGACGGCGAGGAGGTGGTGGTGGGCACCACCTACGGCGTGCGCCTGGGGGAGGCGGGGTTCCTCAACGCCACCGCCGAGCACGTGCGGAAGGACCGCACCAGCCGCCCCGCCGACCCGACGCAGTTCCCGGACGGCATCTACCGCCGCCAGTTCGGCGATGCGGAGGCCGACAACTTCGGCTTCTTCCTCAACGCGCGCCTCCCGG
>DASUNK010000261.1:0-3029 GCA_036277195.1 Longimicrobiaceae bacterium
ACGAGCAGGGCCGTGTCCGTCTCGCGGGCCAGGGCGCGCAGGCGGTGCGCGTCCGTCTGCGCGGGGGGCGGCCCGTCGAGCACCACCAGGGCGAAGGCGCCGGTGCGCAGGAGCTTCTCGGCCACCCAGGCGCCCTCCATCTCCAGCGCGTCCGTGGGAGGGCGCGCCACCCAGAGCCCGTCGGCCGAGGCGCCGCCGGCGCACCAGGCGGCGGGGTCCAGGGTGCGGGTGGCGTCGACGAGCGCCACCCGGGCGCCCTGGCGGCACGCCCGGTCCACCAGCAGGCAGAGGGCGGCGGTGCGGCCGGAGGTGCCCTCGCCGGTCCACAGGGTGAGGGCCCGCCGGGGCACGCCCTCGGGAACGAGCAGGTCGAGCGCGCGCACGCCGGTGCGGAAGCCCGGCCGCTCCTGGCGCGCGGGCTCGCCCGGAGTGGGGACGATGGCCGGCCCGAACCGCTTCTCCAGGTCCGTGCGGAGCCGGTCGAGGTCGACCGCGGCGCTCACGTGGATGCTCCTGCTCCCTTGCTGGTTGCTGCCGGTGGCGCATTGCACGCCCTGCGCACCAGCAAAGGTAATACCGAAAATAAGCCGAAGCAATCAAAACACTGTCCACGTCCGAGCTATGGGCAGCATATCTTGTAGATTGGAACAGGTTTACCTCGGATGGAAGGAATGCAAAGTGTACGCAGTGTGATCGTCCACGCTGTAAAAGTATGGAGTGGGCACAACGGCAGGAGATGGACAGATAGTGCAATACGAGGGATGCTCACCACGTGAACTTATTGCGGGCACGAGCTCGACCGGATCGAAATCAGGCGGGATCTGTGTGGGAGCTAGGCAGCGGGTACCGGCGCCGAGCCGTCGTACAACCCTCCCCCCGGAACGGGGGAGGGTGGCGAGCCTAGGCGAGCCGGGTGGGGGCCTCTTCGAACGGCAGGCTGCGCTCCTTCACCTCCTCGGAGGTGAGGCCGTAGAGCGGCGGCGTGGGCACGCCGAGCATCCCCAGCATGAGGTAGATCTGCCCGCGGTGGTGGACCTCGTGCTCCACCATCGCCCGCAGCCACTTCCAGGTGGTGATCGGCGTGCCCGCCGGCGTGGTGCACGGCCGCGCCAGGTCGTCCGACGTGAGGGTGCGGAAGATCTCCATCGCCTCGGCGTGCATGCGGTCCAGGTAGCCGAGCACCCCGTCGAAGCCCTCCGCCAGGTCGCGCGTGTGGCCGGGATAGCGGCTGGGGCGCCCCGCCACGTTCTCGGCGAACATCCACCGCTCCGTGGCCGCGAGGTGGCGCACCAGGTCGCCGAGGGTGAAGGCGCCCTCGCGGTGCGCCCACTCCACCCGGTCCGGGGGGATGCACTGCACCACGCGCCGCGTCCGCCCGCGGATGCCGTCGAAGTACGGCAGGAACGCGCCGATGTCGGTGATCTCCATGCGACGACTCCCTACGGCCCGGGCCGCACCAGGAAGAGCCACTCCCACCCGGCGGGTCCCTTGCGGAAGCCCGCCCGCAGGTCGCGGTAGCCGGGCTGCGTGGCGAACTCGGGCGGCGCCGCCCACAGCACGGTCCCGGGCAGGGGGACCACGCCGCGGTCCAGCAGCCCGGGAAGGAAGACGAGGTCGTTGTAGCGGTGGCGCTCCCAGGCGTTCACCGCCTCCAGGATCCCCTCCCCGCCCTCGAACGAGTGCACGAAGTCGCCCGCCATCACCGCCCGCAGCGCGGCGACGTCGCGGCGGACGGCGGCCTCGCGCACCGCCAGCACGAACTCCGCCAGGTCTCCCTGCCGCGCGGCCTCCGGCGGCGCGGGCTGGTAGACCACCTCGGCCGTGCTCACCCACCCGGTGGGCCGGCCGGGGCAGAAGGCGCAGCGCACCTGCAGCCGGCTGGCCCGCGGCGTGTCCACCTGCAGCACGTCCAGCCGCATGGCGGCGTGCGGCACCGTCGCCACCGGCTGCGAGGAGGCCAGGAGCGTGTCCGCCCGCAGCGGGAGTCCCGGCTGGCGCGCCCACGCCTGCGTGTACGACCACGCCGGCGGCGGGGGAGCCGGCGGCTCGGGCGACGGCAGGGGCGCCGGCGGTGCGGGCGGCGGCGGCCGGGTGCACGCGCCCGCCACCAGGAGGAGCGCGAGCGCCAGCAGGTGGCGCGATGGCCTCGTCATTCGGCCGGCATACGGGTCGCGGGGATGGTCCGGGGCGCAGGCCGAATTGCCTCGCCCGGACCGCCGTGTAAATTCGGCTCCCGGAGCCGAAGCGCAACCTGCACCCCTTCCGGAGCCCCGTTGCCCGACCAGTCCACCCTGGCCTTCGTCTGCGCCGTGCCGCTCGAATGCGAGCCGCTGGCCGGGCTCCTGGCGCACGCCGAGCAGGTGGTGATCGGCCGCAAGCGCGCCTGGTGGGGCACGCTCGACCGGCGCCCGGTCATCCTCCTCCCGGCCGGGATGGGGAAGACCAACGCGGCGCAGGGCATCACCGCGCTGCTGGAGGAGCGCGAGGTGGGGGGGGTGATCGGGTTCGGCGTGGGCGGGGCCTATCCCGGCGCCGGGCTGGAGGTGGGCGACGTGGCCCTGGCCACCCGCGCCGTCTACGGCGACGAGGGCGTGCAGACGCCGGCCGGGTGGATCTCGACCAAGGAGATCGGCATCCCGCTGCTGGAGCGCGGCGGGGCCGCCACGTTCAACGAGATCGAGCTCGACGCGGCGCGCGTGCGCCGGGCGGGCGACGCACTGGAGCGGGCCGGCATCCGGGCGGTGGCGGGGCCGTTCGTCACCGTCTCCACCTGCTCGGGGACGGCGGCGCGCGGGGCCGAGCTCGCCGCGCGCTTCGGGGCGGTGTGCGAGAGCATGGAGGGGGCGGCGCTGGCGCACGTGGCCGCCCTCTACCAGTGCCCGTACGTGGAGGTGCGCGGCATCAGCAACCTGGTGGAGGACCGCGACCTCGCCCGCTGGCGCCTGCGCGAGGCCGCCGACGCCGCCCAGCGGGCCGCCCGGGCGGTGGCAGCGGGGTGGGGGGATTGAGCAGATGACGGCGCGCGCGCT